>JBBQBU010000022.1:0-23384 GCA_038318015.1 Chloroflexota bacterium
GGGGGGTGAGGGCTTCGCCGGGGGTTCGGCATGAACGGCCGGTCTGCTTACGGCGAGTTGGTGCGCCAGTACCTTGACCTGCGCGACGACCACCCCGGCGTCATCATCCTGTTCAGGGTCGGCTCGTTCTACGAAGTGTGGTTCGAAGACGCAGAACTCGTCTCGCGGGAGCTTGGCTTGAAGCTGACTGAGCGGCCCTCCGGCGGTACGGCCTCTCCGGTGTCGCAGTGCGGCTTCGCGCACCACGCGCTCGACTCGTTCCTGTTGCGGCTGCTCGCGCGGGGCTACCGCGTGGCCGTCTGCGAGGAGGGCGAGGAGCCGGCACCAGGCCCGTCGAGCGGCAGCAGCATCCGCCAGCGCGATGTCGTGCGGACGCTGACGCCAGGGACGGTGACGGACCCGCGCCTGCTCCGCGAGGACCGCCCGACCTATCTGGTGGCGATTGCGCCCCTAGATGACCGGCTCGGGCTGGCCTGGACGGACGTTGCCGCCGGTGAGTTCCGCACCGCCGAACTGAGCATGGAGGAGGCCGCCGCCGAGTTGCAGCGCCTCGACCCCGCCGAGGTGATCGTGTCGGTGGACCGGCCGGTGCCGGATGCGCTGCTGGCCCGCCGCCCGGTGACGCCGGTCGGGCCGAGCGAGCACGCGGCCAGCGACGTGCAGCGCGCCTTCCCAGACGCCAACCTGTCCGGGCTGCCGGCCGCCGAGATCGCAGCCGGACTGATCGTCGGCTACCTGGAGGAGACGCAGGGGGCCGAGGTGCCGGTGCTGGACGCGCCGACCGCCGCGACAGCCGACGAGGCGATGCGTCTGGATGCCGTGACCCAGCGCCACCTGGAACTGGTCGAGACGGAACGCAATCGCGAGCGCGCCGGCAGCCTGCTCGGCGCGCTGGACCGGACGGTCACCCCGATGGGCCGGCGGATGCTGCGCGGCTGGCTGCTCCGGCCACTAGTGGATGTTCGCAAGATCGCGGTACGGCAGCAGATTGTGGCCGAACTGGTCGCCGACGCGGCGCTGCGTGCGGCGCTGGCCGACCACCTGGCTGCCGTCTCGGACCTTGAGCGGCTCGCAGGACGAGCCAGTGCCCGCAAGGCCAGCCTGGACGACTTGCGGGCGCTGGGGGAGGCGGCCGGGGCGCTGCCGGGATTGTCTCAGGTGACGGCCGGCTGCTCCAGTGCGTTTCTGCGGGCACTGGGTCGCCCGCGCGCGGCCCTGGCGCTTTTCGCCGAGCGCGCCCAGGCGGCGCTGTCGTCGCTGGACGGCGACGCGGATAGGCCGGCAGCAGGCAGCGCAGCGGGCGGTCCTGGCGGCACAGGTAGCAGCGGGGCGTTCCGCCCCTCGGCCAGCCCGTCCCTGGCAGATGCGCTGACCCGCCTGGAGCACGCCCGCGCCTGGCAGACAGCCTACGCCGAGCGACTGCGGCGGCTGCACGGGCTGGGGCGCGTCAAGCTGGAGCAGAACAGCACGCAGGGGCTTTTTCTGGAAGTGCCGCTGAACACGCGGGTGCCGGCCGAATGGATTCGCCGGGGCGGCTTGCAGAAGGTCGAGCGGTACTCGACGCGCGAGCTTGACGAGCACGCTCAGGAGCTTGCTGAGGCCGAGGCCGAAGTCGCTGCGGAGTCGCGCCTCCTGCTGACGGAGCTACGCGCTGTCGCCGCCGAGACGGCCGGGTCTGCCCGCGATCTGGCGCGCTTCCTGGCCGCCGCCGATGCGCTGCTGGCGTTCGCAAGTGTGGCCGCCGAACGCGGCTGGGTGCGGCCGGAGATTGACGACGGCGACGCCATCGAGATCGTGGGCGGGCGGCACCCGGTCGTCGAGGTGCCGGGGCCGTTCCAGCCGAACGATGCGCGGCTTGTGGCGCGCGGCGACCATGACCAACTAGTCATCCTGACCGGCCCGAACATGGCCGGCAAGAGCACCTGGATGCGGCAGGTTGCGCTGATCGTGCTGCTGGCACAAGCCGGCTCCTTCGTGCCGGCCCGGTCGGCGCGGATCGGGCTGGTGGACGGCATCTTTACGCGGATTGGCGCGGTGGACGACCTGGCGGGCGGGCGCTCGACGTTCATGATCGAGATGGAGGAGACGGCGTCAGTGCTGCGCGCGGCCACCGACCGCAGCCTGATCGTGCTGGACGAGATCGGGCGGGGCACCAGCACCCACGACGGCATGGCCATCGCGTGGTCGGTGGCGGAGTACCTCGCGACCGGGCCGGTCCGGCCGCGCGCGGTGGTCGCAACGCACTACCACGAACTGGCGGCGCTGGCGACGGTGCATCCGCAGGTAGCGCTGCTCCGCGCGACGGTGGAGGAGCACGAGGACGGCATCACCTTCCCGCACGTCGTCGAGGCCGGCGCGGCGGACCGCAGCTTCGGCATCGAGGTGGCCCGGCTGGCAGGCTTACCGCCGGCGCTGCTGACGCGCGCCCGGCAGGTGGCGGACGCCGTGGAGCCGCTGAGCGCCGAGGTGGCCCGCCGGATCGGCCAGACCGCCCGCCCCGACGCCTGATGATGCCCGACGATCCGCCGAGTCCCCATCCAGCCGATGCCCTGATTCGGGAGATCATCGGTACCGGTCGCATCGTGCTTGAGTCGGAGATCATCGCCATTGTCGAACGTATAGCAACAGCCCCCTTCGATCCACGAATGGATGCAATCGTCCCAATGAAGGACCGAGGACTCACGTATCGTGGCGCAATACTCGGGGCACGAGAGTCGGCACTGACATACCATCTCGTGAAGCGCGTCGTTGCTGATCGGCAGTGGGTCGAGGGCACATCAGAACAAGAGTGTGTGTCAGATCTCCGTCGGGCCGTGCGCGAGGCTGACGCACGAGTCGTAGTGTACCGACGCCGTGGCGGATCTCTGGCGGCAGTGGTCACCCGCAATCGCCTCATACCCAAGATCCTGGGATCCGAGGCTGCACCGTGGATGCTCATCGTACTTGCAGCAGACCGTGGTACGATCATCACCGGGTACCAGATGTCGTCCGCAACGCCGCCCAATCTTCCACAGGATGCCCTGTGGCTCAGGTAGACCGCGCGACCAGAGAAGACGTTGAGCATCTGCTCGCACGGGCAAGTGCCGCCTGGGAGTCGCTGCCAGACGTCCAGAGGGACTTCGTCCAGTGGGATCTTGTGGATCAGCTGGCATTCATTGAAGAATGGCCGCTGGAAGAAGAGCGCTTGGAACGGCTCGCTACACTTGCTCGCGTCGATATATTCTCGGACAGCCAGCGCGCTCGATACGCACGCCTGCTACGCGTCGTCGCTGATACTCGCCCCATTGTTGAGCGCCTGCGCTGCGCCTGACCGTGCGCTGGCGTCAGACTTCGACGTAGGCCGTGCGCGAGGTTGGCTCTGGGATTGGCTCGCCGGCGTCGCGCAGCCCTTCCAGGTGGAAGTCGATGGCCTCCCGAATCTCGCACTCGACCTCTTCGACGGTGAGGCCGGTAGCGATGCAGCCCGGAAGATCCGGCACGTACGCCGAGTAGTTCCCTGGCGCTTTCTCAATGACGACAACATATCGCCTCGTCATGGCCGCTCCTTCTCGTCGCTGTCCGCCAGCCGGCCTGCTGTTGAACACTCGCCCACGTGCCAGCGGCGAGATCGTCATTCGGTTTGCCGGGTACCGTCACCACACCGGGTTTTGTCGGATGCCTCAGTTGGCGATGGCTGCCGCGCATACGATCAATGTACCAGCCATCGTCCTGCAGCCGCCGTAGAACGTCCCGCACCTTCACCGACATGCTGCTCCAGGTTTCGCCGCTACCAGCGCCAGCCTCAGACTTCGACGTAGGCCATGCGCGAGGTTGGCTCTGGGATCGGCTCGCCGGCGTCGCGCAGCCCTTCCAGGTGGAAGTCGATGGCCTCCCGGATCAGTTCGGTGACTTCTTCTTCTGTTTCGGCGACGGCCACGCAGCCAGGCAAATCAGGGACATACGCACCGTAACTCGTCGGCCCCTGTTCAATGACGACAACGTACCGCTTCACCGTTCCTCCCGCAGACCAGCCTGCCGCCAGATGTTCCCGAGCGTGCCCGGCGGCACGTCAACCCCTGGCTGACCGGCCACCGTGACGGTGCCCGGCTTTGTCGGATGCTTCAGTTGGCGATGGCTGCCGCGCATACGATCAATGTACCAGCCATCGTCTTGCAGCCGCCGTAGAACGTCCCGCACCTTCACCGCGCGCCTCTCCGAACCAGCTTTGAGCCGATCAGATTGTTTCAGATGTTATGTGATGTTGCACAATCAGCAGACTGGACAACTAGCGGCGAGTGATGCGCCAGAGTGTGAAGCCGCCGCCCTCGTCGTTTTCCAGCGGCTCCAGGGTCCAGGCGTCGGCGTTGTTGCGGTGGCGCAGGCTGCTCGGCTGGAGGTCGGCCAACACCAGGGCGGTCGGGGTGTTGATGCGCCGCACGATCCGCTCGGACGACTCTTCGAGCATGACGCGGGGGACGCCGCGCAGTTCCATCATGAAGTCGAAGGTGCGCTGTGCCGTGCCCGCCGCCCCGGTCCGATCATTCTTCAGCGTGGGGTCCAGCACGACCGGCTCGTCGGGCCGGCGCTGCCGATCCAGCGCGCCGAGCGTCACGAAGTACCGGTCGTTCGTCTGGTTTGCCGCCAGCACGTCCCGCTCATAGCGTACAAGCGGCACCAGCGGGAAGAGGACGAACAGCGCGAAGACCACCGCCAATGCGCTCTGCGCGAGGCGCTTCATCGGGGCGGCCAGCGTCCGTAGCTGGTGCCAGAGCAGCGCTGCCAGCCCGCCCACCCCTGCGAACAGCAACGGCACCAACGGCATCAGGTAGCGGCCCTGGCGTGGCAAGATGTCATGACTGGCCGGGAACAGCGGCAGCACGCCCAGGAACACCGCGACCGCCAGCGGCAGGCTCCAGGCACCCAGGCGCGCGGCGGTGACCAGCCCCAGGATGGCGGCGGCCGTGTAGGCCAGCACACGCGGATCACGCAGGTATGTATCCAGGCTGGCAGTCTGGGCTGACTCCTCGGGATAAAACTCAATTGCGCTGGCGAGGATGCGCGGCATGGACTGCACGATCTCGGCGGCGCGGCCCTGGTAGCTGAAGTCCTCTTCGCGCCCTTCGCGGTCGCGCCCCTCGACGTAATTGCGCGACTGCTCCTGTGATTCTCTCAGCGTGCCGAAGTCGGAGATCAGGTTGTAGACGATCAGTGGACTGACGCCGATCAGGAACGCGAGGACTGCGGCGTAGGCCCAGCGCGTCCGGAAGAAGGGCCGGCCCCGCCAGAGCACGTACCCGATGAAGACCGGCCAGAGCAGCAGCATGGTCGGGTGCTGCTGTTGCGCCAGGCCGAAGCAGAAGCCCGCGCCGACCAGCGCCCAGCCGCCCGAAATGCCCTCACCCCTCGACCTCCCCTCACCCCCCGGCCCCCTCTCCCGCAAGCAGGAGAGGGGGAGGCTCGTTCCTGCAACGGCGCGCTCCAGCAGCAGGAACGCCAGCGTCAGGTAGAGCGGCAATGTCCCGTGGGGCCACGCGAGATGGCTGCTGGTGATGACGTGGACGGCCGACGTTGCCAGCAGACCGCCGCCGACCAGCGCACCGATCCAGCCAGTGACGCGCACTGTACCCGCGTCCAGGCCGCGCACCGCCCGTCGCCCGAGGTCCGCGCCCAGCACCGCCGTCGCCAGCACTGCTCCCACCCCCAGCACGACCATCAGGGCGCGCGGCGAGTAGATGCCGGGGCCGATCAGCCAGAAGATGCCCGCTTGCAGGTAGTAGTGGAACGCGCCGGTGTAGGCGTTCACGCCGATCAGCGGACGCTTGCCCTCCCAGATGCCGTAGGCGACCTGGCCATCAAAGACCTCGTCGGTGAACTGCGGGATGTACCAGAGGTTCGGCCAGCGCACGGCGAACGCGACGACGGCCAGCAGCAGCAGCGGCCACCAGTCCAGCAGCCAGCGTCGCCACCCGGCCGGTGCAGGCGTTGGTGGCGGGCCACCCGGCCGCGGCTCCGAGGGCGGATCGGTGGCGGGCGGCAGCGTGGGCGATGTCTGGGCCGTCATGGCGGCAAGTGTGCCGTGTGAGGGTAGCCGGCGCGCAAGAAACTCCAGAGGACGGCGCACGCCACCGTGCAGGATATGTACACACACGTTCTGGGCGCGTCGCTGTGCCGAATGTGTCTGTGCGCCATGTGCGCGACGGTGGGGTGGGTGTTCGGCATCAGGCTCACCACACCCCACGCTGTCTGACGGCGGGGCGGCCTACTCGGGGCTGAGGAAGTCGATGGCGATCCAGCCTTCGGTGCCGTTCGGCGTGCGGACGCGCTGCCAGAACAGGTCCTCGTGCCGCTCCGAGATGCCGATGGCCTGCACGCGCGTGCCTGACGGGACGACGGCGATGGCGGGGGCCGCGCGCGACGGTGTTCCGCGCAGGCGCACGCCGTCGCCGTCCGTGTTGGCGATGCGCATGGCGCGGGTCGGCACCGGCGCCGGAACGGCAGTCGGCGGGGCCGGCGGGCGGGTTGGGGGAACCGGCGTGGCGGTGGGCGGCACGGCCGTTGGCGTCAGGGGCAGGGGCGTGGCCGTCGGCGGGGCACGGGTTGGCGTGGGCGGCGCCGGGGTAGCCGTGGCCGGGGCCGGGGTGGCAGTCGGTGGCACTGGGGTAGCGGTGGCCGGGGGTAGAGCGGCGACCGGCGCGGGTGCCACCGCAATCTCGTCAAGCTTGGAGGTGGCAGGCTGCTCGCCGCGCGGCACGTTGGCAAGCTGCGGCGCATAGGTTGGCGAGCCGCGCCCGCGCGGGAGCCGCTGCATCAACGCGTACGTCGGCGTCTTGTCGATGATCTGATTGTTCTTGTCGAAGTCGAACATCCAGTACACGCCGCGATCTGGATGCCAGAACAGTGGCGTGACGGCGACGATGCGCGGGTCGGCCGCCCAGTCACGAAAGGCAGCCTCGTAGAACGCGGCGATCTCCATGTCGTCGCCGGTGTTCAGGTGGCCGGCCTCAGTGATGAGGACGGGCATGTCGCGGCCGATGGCCTCAAGCTCGGCCTCGTAGGCGCGGTGGGTGTAGCGCAGGTCTGGCCCGTGGTTCGGCACGCTGTACGGATTCGAAGCCCACCCGGACAGCCGCGTGAAGATGCCGGGCACGGCTTCGTCCATCGCGGTCAGGAACTCGTAGGCATCCTGCATACGGGGCAGGTCGCTGGTGTTCGAGGCATCGAGCGGGCCGTTCACGATCTTGAAGCGCTCGGAGTCGGCGAACACGTCGATGAAATGGTTCAGGAAGCGCGCGTAGCCAACTGCGTCCACCTCGCCGGCCCACTCGCGCCCGAGGTTCGGCTCATTGCCGGCGATGACCCACACGCGGCTCGTCGGCCAGCGCCCCTTTTCGAGGAAGGCCCGCCACTTCTCGGCGTCGTCCGCCTCGGGGCGCGACCACATCTCCGTGTTCTCGTCAAAGCGCGTGGACACGCGAATGATCGGCTGGAGGCGGCTTTCGTAGCAGCGGTCGAGCAACTCTTGGAGCAGCTGTTCGCCGTGGGGGCCGTCGCGCTCGCTGGCAGTGAAGACGACGGTCAGGTAACCCCAGTCGCCGCCGTTGGCGTTGGCGAGGTCGGCGGCCGCCCAGATATACCGGTCGCGGCGGAGGCGGGCCACGTTCAGCCCGACAATGTTGTTGCCGGATGAGCCGACGGCCTGCGCCTGCACCGGGGCCACGCCGGAGCCGCCCCCTTGCGCGGCCGGGCCGGCTGGTCCGGCCGGTTCGACAGCCTCGGTCTCGGCGTCGTCGGCGTCTGCGGCATTCGCCCAGACGCCACCCTGCGGCTGGAAGATGACGAGCAGCGCCAGTGTGATCTGGAGAAGCACCAGGGCGAGCTGCTGTCGCCGCATACACCCATCCTCCGGGCTCGGTCTGCCTACCCAGGCAAGCCCGCCGCGGATGATAGCGCGCCGGTGCCCCGCCCGTCTCGTTCAAAACGGGCGGGGGATGCCGTTCGGGACGGCACGTCCGACCGATCTGTCACGAAAGAGGCTTCTCACCGGGGCTGGCGCACGCCCCCGGAACGGGCCGGGTGGACCGCCTGTTCAGGGTGCGGGCGGGCTGCTGCCGGCGCGCGGATGGGCCTGGAAGAACGCCCAGATCAGGTCAGTTGCGGAGATGCCGGCCATCGTGCCGGCGGGCGCGGCCGGGCTGTTCGGCTTGGGCCAGGTGTGCCCGCCGCCCTGGACCGTCCAGAGGGTGACGTCGGCACCGTCCTGGCCGCCAGCGTACGTCTCCCGGCGGGAGGGTCCGCGCTGCTCGGTCGTCGGGGTCGGGTCGCAGCCGTTGTGCGCCACCCAGAAGCGCACCGAATCGGCCACACCGACGAAGCCCGCCGGGCCGCGCTGAGATCCGCCGTTGTACGGCACCAACTCATCGTCGGTGCCGTGGAAATGGATGACCGAGACCGGGCGCGGCGGCGTGCGAACGGTGGATGCCATCCCGCTGCGCCCCTGCACGCCGATGGCGCCGGCCACAATGCCGACGGCGGGGAATAGATCAGAGGCTTCGGCAGCCAGCGCGTAAGTCATCATGGCCCCGCTGCTGTGGCCGCACGCGAAGGTCCGCGCCGCGTCGATGGGGCGGGTGCGGGCCTCCTGCTCGACCAGGGCGCGGATGAAACCGACGTCGTCCGGCTCAGCGCGCTGGTGCAGGAAATCGGCATTCCAGGTCGGCGGGTCGCCCAGGGCGTCGGGGTAAGCGACAACGAAGCCATACGTGTCGGCAAGGTCGTTCATGTCGTACATGCGTTCAGCGATGGCCCCGTTACCGCCCCGCCCATGAAGCACCAGCACCAGCGGCGCGGGCGTGGCCGGGTCCAGCCCGGTCGGCTCGTGGCGCACGTAGCGGCGGCTGACCCCGCCCACGGTGAGCTGGTGCACCGAGCGCCCTGCCGTGGCGGCTTGACGTGCGACGGCCCCGGCCCCGACACCGGTGGCTGGCGCGCGCCGGGCCGATGCGGCCGGCGTCGTGCCAGCAGTCACGGTCTGTGTCGGAGGTACCGGCGGCGCGCTGCTGGCGCGGGCGCTCCGGCAGCCGCTCAGGGCTGCCGCGCCGGCACCGAGCGTCAGGGCCAGCATCGCCCGCCGCGTCATGGTGATGGTCTGCGTCATGGTGGTGACCCCCGTCTTGCGGTCCGACGTGGTTCGCACGGTGCCGCGTGCCCGCCTGATGTTCAGCGTGCGCCGCGCCGATGATCGGCTGATGGCCATCCTGTCACCATCCGGTGAACGGGACCGGCCGACGCCTGGGGGCCGGGCTTGCGGGCGGGCACGCTGGCTCCGAGTAGAATCCCGCGCGACAGGCCACCCGCCGGCACGGCGTGGGCACGAAGGGAGCCAGCACCGTATGAAGATCATTGATGTTGACGTGTATACGGTCGATCCGGCCAAGAACGGCACGCCGAACAGCGTTGAGTATCCCGACATCTGGACGTTCGTCCGGGTGCGGACGGACGAAGGGCTGTACGGCTGGGGTGAATGCACGAACTTCCCCGGCAACGGCAGCCTGATGATCGCGGACGCCATCCACCATCTGAAGCCGTGGATCATCGGCGAGGATGCCCACGACATCAACGCCATGTGGCACCGCATCTTCCGGAAGGCGGCGTATCTCGGGCCGCGCGGGCTGCCGACCGCCGTCGTCAGCGGCCTGGACATCGCGCTGTGGGACATCAAAGGCAAGGTGACGGGCCGGCCGATCTACGATCTGGTGGGCGGCAAGGTGCGCCCGAGCATTCCCACCTATGCGAACGCCTGGTTCTTCGCGCTGGACGGCTTCTCGGCTGCCGCCACGCCGGAGGAGTACGGCGCGGCGGCCAAGCGGGCGGTGGCGAAGGGGCACACGGTCCTGAAGTGCGACCCGTTCCTGGAGATGAACCAATATCACACGGGGTATCTGGCCGGGCAGATCTCGCCGGAGGGCGAAGATTTTGGCGTCAACGTGATCGCCGCCATCCGCGAGGCGGTCGGCCCGAGCATCGGCGTGTTGCTGGACGCTCACGGCCACTACAACGTGCCGACCTGTGTGCGCATCTGCCGCCGCCTGGAACCGTACAACCTGGGCTGGTTCGAGGAGCCGACGCCGCCGGAGAGCATCCAGGCGTTGCGCGCCATCCGCGAGCAGGTCAACATCCCGATCTGCGTCGGCGAGCGGCTGTACACGCGCCACGACTTCCTGCCGCTGCTGGAACAGCACCTGACCGACTACATCATGCCGGACGTGGTCTGGACCGGCGGTATCAGCGAGTTGCTGCGCATCGCCACGCTGGCCGAGGCGTACCACGTCCCGATCAGCCCGCACAACGCGATGGGGCCGCTGCAAGTCCTGGCCGGCGCCCACACCATGATGACCGTGCCCAACCTGTACCGGCTGGAGCACAATATCGCGAACTACGGCAACTACAACCGCTTCATCGACCACCCGCTCGACTTCCGTGGCGACCAGTTGTTTCTGTCGGAGCGGCCGGGCCTGGGTGTGGACTTCGACGTCGAGATGCTGGAGGCGTGCACCGTCTACCGCCGCCCCGCGTGACGACATGACGGCAACGGACGGGGCGGCCGAGACTGCCTCGCCCGTTGACTGGCCGGGTGCGCCACTTCGCCGTCATCGCCGCCGTACGCAACGTGGGTGGGACGTGTGTTCCCGCCAGGGGGCAACGCCAGCCGTAGACTGGCGTCGCCCCGCCGTCAGCCGGCGTGGCCACACCGACGACTGGCAGCGCATCGGCCGGCGTACTGTTCGGCGGCCCCCGTCTTTGACCTGGGGGCGAATCGCGGGCGGGGTCAGCCTGCTTGCGCCGTCAATGCGGGCGGACCTCCCTCGGCTGATGGTCCTGGGGCACAAGCCGCGCAGGCCGCTCGTGCGCTGACGAAACAACGTGGCCACCATCGCGAAACCTGCGGCACCGACGTACCGCCTCACCACCAACGTGCTGCCCGACAGGGAAGCCGCACCAACAGTAGAATGGAGTGTCGACCCCTCTGGCGTCGGTGCAGGACCGCGCCGGGACCGCCCCGATGGCGCGGCGCAAGACCCCAGGCTTCTCAGTATGCTTACCGGGCGACGTGACAGGATACTCTGCAAGTACGCGATGTGACACGACCCGCTGCCGTACGCAGCCACTCATCGGAGGGCCACCATGATGCGTGATCCCAGGTCATCGAATGCGAGCCGCCGGGCGTTCCTCGGCACCTCGGCAGGTGTTCTCGGCGCCGCCGCGCTGACGGCGTGTAGCTCCCCCGCAACGCCGTCAGCACCCGCCGCCCCGGCCAAGCCGGCCGAAGCCGCGAAGCCCGCCGAGGCAGCGAAGCCCGCAGCCCCCGCCGCTGCTGCCGCAGGCGCGAAGCAGATCAAGGCGCTTGTCGATCAGACCTGGGCCGAGCTCGGGATGAACGACGCGACGGCCGCCTACAACGAGGCGATGAGGGGGAAGGTCCAGGTCGAACTGGAGTCAGGCGCGGCCGGCTGGGAGCCGAAGGCTCTGGCAATGATCAAGGACAAGTCCATCCCCTGGAGCGCGCACGGCTACGCGCCGTTCTTCAACCAGTACAACTACATCAAGTCCGGCATGGCCATGCCCATCGACGATCAGGTGAAGGCGTCCACGGTGCCGTGGGCCAAAGACATGAAGTCCACCTACTACGCCCCGAACATCGACGACGTGACTCGGTTCGAGGGCAAGCTGTACTTCGTTCCGATGAAGCTCAACATCCACCTGTTGGGCTACCGCTCGGACTATTTGAAGAAGGCCGGCGTCGAAAAGATGCCGGACACCTGGGACGACTTCGAGAAAGTCCTCGGGGAAGTCAAGAAGGCGATGGCATCCGAGCAGGTGATTCCCTTCGCGATGCGTAAGGAGTTCTACCGGAGGCTCGGCACGTCGTTCGTCACGCGCAAGCAGCAGATCTGGGACGACAAGGGCGTCTTCACGCTCGACACCCCCGAGTTTTACGACACCATCAACATGTACAACCGGTGGTTCAAGAACGGGCTGATTACGAACGATTCGTTCATCGCCGCCGGCGACGTCTCGATCTGGGAGAAGGGCAAGGTCTTCGCTGGCATTGACTCGCATTCCTGGATCCGGACGGCCAAGAAGGTGTACGGCAACGAGAACGTGGGCGGTATGCTGCCCCCGCAGGTCGCCAAGACGGACAAGCCGCGTAGCTGGATGCACGTGGACGGCGGGTTCGCGTTCGTCGGTGGGGCCGACCCGCAGGAGGGCGTCAACTGGCTGCTGACGATCCTCGGCCCGGACGGTGACATCGCGGACAAGTGGTGGCCAAAGGTGATCTCCTTCTCGGGCTCGCCGGTCCACAAGACGATGTTTGACAAGCACGTCACGAAGGCGACGGACTACCCGGAGATTGCCGACAGCTACAAGGCGATTGCCAGCAGCACGCTGATCCCGGTCGTCGTCGGCGCGAGTTACCCGGCCACGCAGACCAAAATCTGGCCGTGGATGGAACGCTTCTGGGCCGGCGAGATCGGCGATAAGGAAGCCGTGCAGGGTGCCATGAAGGAGATCCAGGAGGAGATGGCCAAGTCCGTGCGCTAGGCGGCCATCCGAACGATGCGGCCCGGTGCCTCACCAGCGCCGGGCCGCGCGTCAATCCAGCGAGATGCCGTGCTCAGGCGCACGTGCCCCAGCCTCGCGTCTCGGGACCAGTGCTGACCCAACGCGTCAGGAGGGAGATTTTTCGCGATGCAGTCGCTCTCGCCGAGCGCAGAGAGAAGCGGCGGCCACAAGGTAGACGCCGCGCACCGCGCAACCCGCCGCCGGCGCCTGATTGGCGACGCCGCGATGGGGTATGCGTTCATCGCGCCGGCTGTCGGGCTGTACCTGCTCTTTCAGGGCTACCCGATTGTGCGCGGCCTGATTATCGCGGTCTCGGACTACCGATTCTTGATCCCGGACCACCAGCCGTTCAACGGCTTCAATAACTGGTACGAGATGTGGAAGGACGCCACCTTCTGGGCGTCCATGAACCGCTCGTTCCAGTACACCGGCTACTACATGGTCGGGCTGCTGCTCATCGGGCTGCTGGGCGCGGTGCTGATTAGCTCGATCCAGGCACCGAAAGAGGCTAGTGTCTACCGGGTGATCGCGTACATGCCGGTGGTGCTACCGATTGCGGTGGCGTTACTGCTGTGGCGACAGTTGCTGAACAATCAGTTCGGGTACGTCAACCACGTGCTGCGGGACATATTTGGCCTGCCGGCACCAAACTGGCTTGGCGATGCCGCCTGGGTGATCCCGACGCTGGTCATCGCGGCGGTCTGGAAGCAGGTGGGCCAGACGATCCTGCTCTTTCTGATCGGGATTTACGGCATCAACCGCGAGTTGTACGAGGCCGCAGCGATCGACGGGGCCGGCGCGTGGCGGCGCTTCGTGAGCATCACGGTACCGCTATTGCGGCCGTCGTTCGTGTTGGTACTCGTCCTGTCGGCCGGGGTGCTGGGGACCGTCGAGGAGTCGCTGATCTTCTTCCCGAACGAGACCGGTCCCCGCGCATCCGCACTGCTGATCGGCCGGTATAGCTATGACGTGGCGTTCAAGCTCGGTGACATGCGGTGGGGCTACGCGGCTGCCATGAGCCTGACGGTCGGCATCATCTCGATGGTGGTATCGGCCATCGTCTTCCGCGTGCTGCGCAGCGAGCGAGCTGACTAGGAGTGCACGATGGCTACCTTGGCGACGGTTGGCAACCGGTCGCGGGTCGGAAACATGGAGCGCCTCTGGTCGCGGCGCGGCGTGATTGTCCAGCGGTTGGCAGTGTGGGCCTTGATGCTGCTGTTCCTGCTGCCGATCATCTGGGCGGTGTCGGCCTCGCTGAAGACGCGCGCGGAGCTGTATCAGGCGCTGCCTGGGCTCCTCCCGATGCAGCCGACGCTGGCGAACTACGCGTTTGCCATCGAACGGATGCCGGCCTTCCTCCAGCAGTTCCAGAACAGCATGGTCGTGGCGATTGGCGCGACCATCTTGCAGGTTGTCTGCGCCAGCCTGGCGGGCTACGCCTTCGCGCGGTTGCGCTTTCCCGGCCGCGACCTGATCTTCTACTCCATGGTCATGTTGATCTTCGTGCCACGGGCCGGCGGCCTGATCGCACAGTACGAGCTGATGTCGTTCCTGGGGCTGCGGAACAGTCTGTCCGGGCTGATCCTGGCCTTCTCGGCCGGCATTGCGGTGCCGTGTTTCATCATGCGGCAGACCTTCCTCAGCATCCCGTCCGTTTTCGAGGAAGCGGCCATGATCGACGGCTGCAACCGCTGGCAGGCGTTCTGGCGGATCATCGCGCCGATGGGCACGGGCGGCATGGTCGTCGTCGGCCTGTTCGAGTTCATCCGCGTGTGGGGTGAGTTCCTATTCACCTACACGATGATCGACCGCAAGGAGCTGTACACGCTCGGCATTGGCATCGTGATGACCTGGGCCGACTCAACGGTCCTTGAGGGCGAGTTCAGCACCTACGGCACCCAGTGCGCGGCCTACCTGATGTACGCCATTCCGGTGATTCTCTTCTACGTCGCGCTACAGAAGTGGTTCATCCGGGGGCTGACCGAAGGCCTCAAGCTGTAGCGTGTCGGAGCGGGCGTGCCAGCGGCCCGCCCGTGAGAGGAGAGTTGCGGCAGGCAATTTGCGTGCTGGCCGTGAGGATCAAGGGGCCGCGTGGTGGGATAGCGAAGGGCGAAACACCGTCGAAGGGACGGGTGAGATCCTTCGGCTGCGCTCGGCATGACATGGGGATGGGGGGGGCGCGGCTCAGGATGCCACGCTGCGTGGGACGCTACCGCCAGACCGGCCACGTTCACACCAGGTCCGCATGCCTAGCGGCCGACGTAGAGCGCCGCTGACTGGCGGTCTGTCTCGGTGCCGCCCGCATCCTTGACGATCAGTGTCAGGACGTAGAGGCCGGCCGTGTCCAGCTTGAGGGTGGTGCAGACGCGCTCGGCGGGTGGCGTGAACTGCCCCAGCGACGTTGTGGCCCGGTCCGGCCCCAGCACGAACATCTCGGCGTTTGCACCGGTCGTGGCCTGCCCGCAGATCGATGCGTCATCGCCCTGGCGGTGCAGCGTCTGCTCGCTCCAGATGCGCGTGTAGAACGTCAACGGGCGCACCGTCGGGATCGGTGGCGGCGTGCGCGTCGGTGCGGTGGTACGGATCGGCGTAGAGGTCGGGAAGCGGATGCCGGGCGGCAGCGTGACCAGTGGCGGCACGTCCGGAACGACGGCGGCCGGTGACGCGCGCACGATGGCTCGTGGCGTCGGGGTGGCCGCGCGTGTGCTGCCTGGCAGCGGACTCCCGGACGGCGGCCCGAGCGCCAGCGGCGTCAGCGTCGGCTCGGGGGACGCGGCAGCCTGGGCCGGCGCGGCCGGCGCGTCGGGCGTCGGCTCGTCCAGAACCACGGCCGCGGGCGTGAACGTCAGCACCGGCGACGGCCCGGCCCGCAGGACGGTGCTCGTCGCAATTGGCAATATCGCAAGGCCCGAGCCTGGGCTGGCCCCCGGCGACGCTGCCCCGGCGGCCGGTGCTGGCACGGGCGGCGCTGACTGCGTAGCCGGCGCGTTCTGCCGCGAAAGTACGGCCAGCACCACCCCGACGAGTAACCCAAACACCAGGAGCAGCGCGAGGAGTCCGGCGAACGGCCGCCCGCGCTGCCGCCGCCCCCCGAGCGGCACGCTGCCCCGCCCAACCGAGCGCCGGACGCTGGCCGCATCGTCCACGTCTACGTCGATGGGTACGCCAGCGTGGGGGCCGTCCCACGGGTCGGCCGGGCCGGCCGTGCGCCAACTGGTATCGGCCTGGCTCGCGTAGGCGCGTGGCTCTCCTGGCTGCGCCCGGTCTACGAGCGGCGCGGTGCGCGTCCACTCGGCATTGCCAGCGGGCAGCGGCGCCCGGGTCGTCTCCCGAGCGGCCTCGACATGTGATGCCGGCGGAACGGCACGGGTCCACTCGTCGACACGGATACGCTCACCAGGGCGCGGTTCGGGCCGGGGCAGCGACGCGGTGTTGTCATCGTCCACCGACGGCGGAGCATCGTCCACCGACGGCGGAGCATCGTCCACCAACGGCGGAGCATCGTCCGGCGACGGGTCATGACCGGGCGTCCGGTCCGCAGCGGCATCCTCGATCCGCTCGGGCGCGGGCGACCACGCAGCCGGCTCGTCACGCGGCGGGAACGCTTCCACTGCCGGCTGGGGGGCCGGGGGAGCGGCCGGCGGTTCGGCGGACCAGCGATCGGGTGCCGGTCCTGGCCGTCTGTCGGTCTCAGGTGACGCCCCACCGACGGGTGCTGCACCTGGCGGCGCGGGCATCGGCCCGAAGTCTTCGCCGGGCTTACCGCCCCAATCGTAGACCGGGTCCGCGTCGGGTGTGCGGCCCTGGCCGACCGTCTGGTCGGCACCGCGCCGGCTGGGTCCGCTCGTGCGGTAGTCGTCCACTGCCAGACGAGTATACGGCCTGACGGCACCATAGCGGCCGGTGCCCCGTCCGGCACCTAGCCGAGGTCAGGCGTCGTCCTGGAGTGCCCGCCAGACCTTCGCCGGCGTCAGCGGTAGCTCGCGGATGCGCCGCCCGGTCGCCCAGTACACGGCGTTCGCGATGGCCGGTGCCACCGTGATGATCGAGCTTTCCCCCAGCCCTTTCGCGCCGAACGGCCCCGGCCCCTTGCCGCTCTCGAATGAGATGCTGTGCAGGTCGGACGGCACGTCGAGAGTCGTCGGCAGGCGGTAGTCGATCGGCGACGGGTTGGCGAACGCGCCGCTCTCGAAATCGCACGACTCGAACAGGGGCGTGCCAACCGCCATCGCGACGCCGCCCCGATGGAGCCTTCCCAGTAGCCGGTGCGCATCCGGAAAGCGTTCGGCGTCTCAGTGTCGGTCGGCATGACGTGGCCGCAGCCGATGATCTCGCCGCCGAACCGGCTGGTGGCTGCGTTGACAACGTGTGCCACGCTCAGGCGGCGCGGCCCCCCATGCACCGCACCGTCGCGTAGCTCCAGTAGCGCCACGTCCACGTTCAGCAGGTCGGCCGCCGCTACCAGGAGTTGCCGTCGGACCTCTTCGGCGGCCCGCTGGATGGCGGCGCCGGCGTGGAACGTCGAGCGGCTGGATGAGGTGCGCTGGTCCAACGGCGACAGGCTCGCCGCGCAGGTCGTGGTGCTGGCCGGCGACGTTGCGGGCGGGTTCCCAGCCGTCTGCCCAATGCTCGCCAAACTGTCCCTGCTTGGCTGTCTGGTGCAGTGGCAATGCACCGTCCTGCATCGTCTGGGCCATGTCGGCCAGCACCGGCAGGTCGTCGTACTCCAAGACTACGGCTTCCAGGGCTGCCGCCAGGCTGTCGGCGTCACGCGCCACGACGAGGGCAATCGGCTCGCCCACGTAGCGGACCACGCCATCAGCCAGTAGCGGGCAGTCCTTCACGACCGGCCCGAAGTGCCGGTTCGGCATGATCGCCGCCAGATCGTCAGAGGTGAGCACCCGATGGACGCCAGGCATGGTGACAGCGGCGCGCACGTCAACCGACCGCAGGCGGGCATGGGCCACCGCGCTCCGCACCACGCCAGCCAGCAGAATGCCCGGCACCGACAGATCCTTCGTGTACGCCGCGCGACCAGTCACCTTCGCAGGGGCGTCGGGGCGCGGCAACGCGTGACGTGCCGCCAGCGGTTCGCTAGAAGGGCTTGCCTTCTATCACGCTCAACGGCGACCGTGTCGGGACGATCCACGTCAGCCTGAAACCTGCCGCCTCAAACAGCGCGCGAAACTCCGTCTCCGTGCGTTCCTCTCCCCCGGCTCCCACCATCATCTGCAAATCCATGAACTTTCCAGGCGAGGGCGTGTCGCCCGTCGGGATGACGAACTCGGCCAGCAGCAGCGTGCCGTTCGGACCCATCGCCTCCCGACAGTTCTTGAGGATGTCGAGCGCACGCGCATCGTGCCAGTCGTGGAAGATCCACTTCAGGATGTACGCATCAGCGCCGCACGGCACCGAGGCGAAGAAATCGACCTCCACGACCGCACACCGGTCAGCCACCCCGGACTGCTCCACGATTGGTCTGGCCGAGGTGACGACATGCGGCTGCTCGGCCAGGATGCCGCGCAGGGTCGGGTTCGCGGACAGGATCGTCGTGAGCAGCAGCCCGTGACCGCCGGCCACGTCCATCAGCGTGCCGAATCCGGAGAAGTCGTACGCAGCCGTAATGGCGGCGACTTGCAAGGTGCTTCCGCTCGTCATCGCCGAATTGAAGACCGCGTCGGCCGCCGGGTGCTGCTCCAGGTAGTCCCACAGGTCCGAGCCGTGGACGTGCGGGAAGGCCGTCTCGCCAGTCCGAACGCTGTAGCTAAACTGCCCCCAGCTGCGCCAGTTCTCATCTCCCGCCATGATCAGCGCCATGCCTCGTTGCGAGGCGGGCGCATCAGCCTGGAGCGCTTCAGCCATCGGCGTCAACCCGAACCGCTCAGGCTCTACCTCGGTGAAGATGCCGATGCTGGCCAGGGCACGCAGCAGGCGCTAGAGCGTGCGTGGATGCGAACCTGTCGCCTGGGCAAGCTCGCTACTCGACCTCGGACCATTGGCGAGCAGGTCGGCGATACCAAGCTCGGCAGCTACCCCAATAGCCTGGGAAATGCGGAAGCCGGTAATCAACTGCGAGAGCTGTGCCTGAGGAGAGACCGGACTCGGCTGCTCTCCGCGCGCCTCTGTCATTGTCGTTGCTCCCCATCAATCTTGTCGGCTGCGACCAAAGAACTGCGTGCGGGAACTGATCCCAGGTTCGGACGATCCAAACGGGCACCGCCTATCCCAGATGCCAGGCCACTCAGCCCTCGATCACCAGAGTAGGCCATGTGACACGACATTGCAAGCATGTGTACCCACGGCTCGGGAGCGATGGACAAACGAGGCGCGATTCATCGCGCCCTACCTCTCGCGACTCGCGCCGGGCTGGCGAGCTGTCGCTGTACATGATACAATGTATCATTCACTGGTCCTGAGGACCGCTGCCTGGGGTGTCTCACATGTCCAAGCGTCTCTACATTGGCGGGTTGACGTACCACACGACGGAGGGCGAGCTTGAAGCCCTCTTTAGCGAGATCGGTGGCTATACTTCCATCCGCATCATCACTGACCGCGAAACTGGTCGCTCGAAGGGCTTCGGCTTCGTCGAGATGACCACCGACGATGGCGCGCTGGCCGCCATCCAGCGCTTTGACGGCACGATGCTGGATGGCCGCCGCCTGACCGTCAACGAGGCGCGCCCGCAGGAGCCGCGCGCGGCATCGGGGTCTGGCGGGTTTGGCGGTCCGCGCCGGGCCAACTTCGGCCCCCGCGAGTCGTTCGGCAGTGGCGGCGGCGGGCGGCGCTACTAACGCCCGCGCTGCTACTCGGCAGGGGCTACTCCGCGCCGAGTAGCAGCTGCGCGTCGATTGGCGACTCGCCTGGCGGCTCGGCTAGCGACTCGGTTGGCCGCCGGTGCATCAGCGCACTGCGCCGGCAGCGGGCCACCAGCACATCATCCTGGTTGTAGGCCCGGTGCTCGAACACGATGATGCCCGCTCCTGGCCGCGACCGCGACGCCCGCGCTTCTACCACCTCCGTCTCGGCGTGGATCGTGTCGCCGTGGAAGACTGGGGCCGGGAACTCCACGCGCTCGAACCCGAGGTTCGCCACCGTTGTGCCCAGCGTCGTGTCGTGGACCGTCAGACCGACGAGCAGCCCCAGCGTGAACAGGCTGTTCACCAACCGCCGCCCGAACTCCGTCCCCGCCGCGAACGTCTCATCCAGGTGGAGCGGCTGCGGGTTCATGGTCAGGCAGCTAAACAGCACATTGTCGGACTCGGTCACGGTGCGGGTGACGGGATGCTCCACCAGCAGCCCGACCGGCAACTCCTCGAACCAGCGCCCGGTGGTCGGCCTCATGTCTCGTCTCCAGATGGTGGCTCGCTTGCCAGGCTGCTGGCCTCCGTGTCGTCGCGCAGGCCGGCCCGGGCCAGCACCGCCCGCGCCTGCACCAGCAGCGGCGCGTCGATCATCTGCCCTTCGAAGTTGACGACGCCCCGATGCTCGCGCTGGCCCGCCGCGTATGCTGCCAGGATGCGCCGGCTGCGCTCGATAGCGGCGGCTGATGGCGTGAACAGGGCATTGGCGAGCGCCACCTGGGCCGGGTGAATACACAGCTTGCCCGCGTAGCCGAGTTCGCGCGCCTCCTTCGCCTCGGCGCTGAACCGCTCGCCGTCGCGAATGTCCACGACGACCTGATCCAGCGCCAGCACGCCAGCCGCTCGCGCCGCCAGCACCACCCGTGACCGCGCGTAGGCGACTTCGTGGCCGCTGCGCGTGCGCTCACCGCCCATGTCAGCGATGAAGTCCTCGGCCCCAAAGTAGACGGCCAGCACGCCCGCCTGCGCGATCTCGTCAACCCGGACCACGCCCATCGTCGTCTCGACGCCGGCGATGATCGGGAGCGCGCCAACGCCGGCCGCGTCTAGGGCCACCTGCACGCGCTGGACATCCGACGCCGCTTGCAGCTTCGGCACCACCACGCCCGCCAGCCCCGGCAGCAGTGCCTCCGCGATGTCCTCCGCGAACCACGCCGACCCCAGGCTGTTCACCCGCACGAAAACCGGCAGGGTGACGGCCAACGCCTCGGCACCCTGCCGCGCCAGCGAGCGTGCCGCCTGCTTGTCGTCCGGCGCGACTGCGTCCTCCAGGTCGAGGATCGCCGCGTCCGGTGCCGCCCGCGCGACTTTCGGAATCAGCGCCGGCTGGTCGGCCGGCGCGAACAGGACGCTCCGCAGTCTGAGGCCACGCACGATGCTCACGCTGCTGCCTCACGCACGGCCGGTCAGTTCGAAGATGTAGAGGCCGCCGGCGAACCGGTCGCTGACGTAGATCAGCCCGTCCTGGCCCACGATGATGTCGTTGAACTGGATGCTCTGGCGTCCAGGGGGCGCTTCGGGCACGAACCACGCGATCTCGCGAGGGGCGGTCGCCTCCGTCACGTCCACCACGCGAAGGCCGCCGTTGAAGTAGGTCAGGTACACGGTGTTCGGGTCGCTCAGCGTCCCCGGCCGCATCTCGTGGACGTTGTGCGGCCCGAACCGCCCGCCGCGCGCGTAGTAGTCGGCGTCGTCTGGCACGGGGAACAGGCTGACGACCTTCGGGTTGCGCTCGTCCGCGATGTCCACCATCCTGACCTGCTTCGGGATGCCGTCGCGCCCGTTGTGGACGCACTCGTCCGTGACCACCAGCACGTCCCGGCCGGGGAGCGGGCAGGCTGTGTGCGTGGCCCCGCTCACATCAGCCCCGAAGTTCAGGTGGCTGACCAGTTTGGGATGGGCCTTGTCGGCAATGTCGAGGATCACCAACCCCTCATCCCACCAGCCGCAGTAGGCGCGGTCGCCCCGTACGACGGCATGGTGCAGCTTCGAGGTGCGGCCCGGCGGCAGGGTGGAGACTTCGCCGCCGGCCGCGTGCATGCCGGGCATCCACCAGCGCCCAACCTCGCGCGGGCGGGTCGGGTCGGAGAGGTCGACGATGATGAGGAACTGGTCGGTCCAGCCCTCGTCGCTGCCGGCCAGGTAGGCGTACGGTGGTTCCCAGTAGGTGACGCGGTGGACGCCCTTGCCGGGCATCGGCAGAAAGCCAATCTCGCGCGGCTCGGTAGCGTCCGACACGTCATAGACTTTCAGGCCAACTGGGGCGTCACCTTTGCCAGTCCGCTCGTAGTTGACGAGCAGGATATCCCCGACAATCTGGACCTTGTGCGAGTGGACGCCCGGCGGGAGTGCCAACTGCTTCACCAGCATTGGCGCGGACGGGTCGCGCACGTCGATGATGGACGTGCCGATGCCGTTCTCGCCCATGTGCGCGAAGAACGCATAGCCGTCCTTCAGGTTGATGTGCATGCCGTCGCCGCGCCCGTCCAGCGGGCAGTGGCCGACGAGCCGCAGATTGTGCGCCTGGGGATTGCCCCGGGCGTCGAGCGCCGCGCCGCGAGTGTCCGGTGTTCCGGCCATCTGTCTCCCTTCCGTCCCGCCGATTCAGTTGGTAGCTACTTGCGCGTCAGCCTCAGTCGCGCAGCAGCGGCAGCACCTCACGCCCGAGCAGCTCGATCCCTTCGGCGTGCGACGACAGGTGTGCCGTCCGCTGGACCGAGAAGAAGAAGTGGTCAATGCCCAGGCTGAGGAACGGGCGGATGCGGTCGGCGATCTGGTCGGGCGTGCCGACAGCCGTGCGCTGCTGCAACTCTTCGACCGTCGTCTTGTTGCGCTCCGCCAACTCCTCCGCGATCAGCTTCGCGGTCGCGGCATCCGGGGCCACCGACAGGAACTGGAGCACGGACGTTTGTAGCTCCTTCGGGTCGCGGCCGACCGCGCGGCAGGCGTGAACCAGCGCGTCGTACTTGCTGGTGTACGCATCGGTGCTCCAGCCGACGCCCGGGGCGTTCCAGCCGTGGGCGTAGCGGGCGGTCAATTCCAGCATCTGCGCGCCGCCCGAGGCGATCCACACCGGGACGGGAGGGACGTAGGTCCGCAGCGTTGCCTCGCGCATCGTGAAGTAGCGGCCATCGGCGGTGACGGTCTCGCCGCGCAGCAGCGCCATCAAGATCGGCACGTACTCCTTGAAGCTGCCGATACGTGTCGCAAACGGCAGGTTGAAGGCGTTGTGCTCGTGGGTCTGGTTGCCGGCCCCCAGGCCCAGGATCACCCGGCCGTCCGTCAATTCCTGGAGCGCGCCGGCCATTTTCGCCAGCAGCGCCGGGTGCCGGAACGTGGCGGCCAGCACGCTGGTCCCCAGCTTGACGCGCTCGGTTCGCATCCCGATGGCGGTCAGCAGCGTCCAGACGTCGGGCATCGTCTCGATGCCGAACGGCCGCTCAAAGTAGAAATGGTCCGGCACCCACACCGAATCAAGGCCGACTTCTTCAGCCTTCACGGCGTCGGACAGCAGCAGCTTGTGGTTGGGATACGGCGCAGTCGCCGGGTCGCCCTCGCCACGCGACACGAGGGCCAGCCCGAAGCTCACAGGCGACATCCGTCACTCCTTCGCGGACGGCACACCCGGCACCAGTCGGGCCGGGCAGGCAGCGCCGTCAAGCACCCACTTCGGTGCTCAGCGCAGTATGCACGGGCGCGGCCCCGGCGTACAGGCAGCCGGCGGGCGGCACCGACCCATGTCGTCAAGCTCCATCGCTGGGACGCGAAAACCCCGCCCCCAGCAGGCTGGGAACGGGGCGGTGCTGGGGCACGGACAACGATGTCGGTGCCCCACCAAGCAGGCAAGCGGCTAACGGCGGGTTGGGGGCAGGCTGCCCACAGGTGGCGACGTGCGTTCCAGCGCCACGGGCAACCGCTGTGCGG
>JBBQBU010000023.1:0-23320 GCA_038318015.1 Chloroflexota bacterium
GCCGCGCCCAATCGGCTGGGTCTCCACCATCTCGGAGGACGGCGTCGGCAACCTGGCACCGTTCAGCTTCTACATGGCGGCGACGGGCAACCCGCCCACGGTTGTCGTCTCCAACGGCTACCGGAACGGCGAGCCGAAAGACACGCTTCGCAACGTCATGGCGGTGCCCGAGTTCGTCCTGAACGTCGTGAGCGAGGACGTGGGCGACGCGATGAACGCGACGTCCGAGGAGTTGCCGTTCGGCGTCGATGAGCTGCCGTTGGCTGGGCTCACCGCCGCGCCCAGCACCCTGGTCCGGCCGGTGCGCGTTGCCGAGTCGCCCATCAACATGGAGTGCCGCGTTGTTCAACTGGTGCCGGTGGGTGACCCCAAGATGGGGGCGACACTCATCATCGGCGAGGTTGTCGCCTGGCACGTCCGAGAGGACGCCATTGATGTCGAGCGGATGCGGATTCGGCTCGACGTGGTCAAGGCGCTTGGGCGCATGGCGGGCGATGGCTACAGCCGTACCCGGGACCAGTTCGACATGGTTCGGCCAAACTCGAACTACCAGGGTCGGTAGGCGTCATACCAGCAGGTGTCGTTTGCCAGCGCGCCGACACCAGCGCCATGAGGCAGAAAGGCCGCCATCGAATCACGGTCCGCTGGTGGCCCGCGCCGCACGTTCTGAACTTGCCGCTACGGGGCGGCCTCGGGCGCGAGGTCGGGGTAGCGACGGGCCGTCACGACGGCCTGCACCGCACCGTCGGCGTGGACGATCGAGTACGTGGCCGACGTGGTGGTCACGGGCGCGAGCGCCAGGCCGTCGCTCAAATACGTGGTTGCCACGGAGCCATCCTGCCGCAGCATCAGAATCTCCAGCATGAACGACTGCTCAAAGACCGTCGGGTTGGTCAGCACCATCTCGACGCGCGCGGTGCCCAGCGGATACATCGTGATGCGAGTAGGCGACACGTCGATCTCAAGAGCCGGGGCGGGCGGCACTGCGCTCACCGATGCGACGGCCACCAACGCGACAAACAGACGACCAAGCAAGCCTGACATCTTTGCGTTCATGTACCCATTATCGGCCATTTCGGGCGCAGCGCAACCCCCGAGTGGGCCACTTTGCCAGGTCCGCTCGATTTGTGATGTTCAGCGGGCGGTGTAGCCGCCGTCGATGACGAACGTGCCGCCCGTCGCATAGCTGGCATCGTCAGAGGCCAGGAAGGCGATCATCGGCGCAATCTCGTCGGCCCGCCCGAGCCGCCCGAGCGGCACCTGATCCCCAAGCCGCCTTTCACGCGCCGCAAGGTCGATCTGGTCGGCCATCGGCGGCTGCTCCAGCGGCCCGGGACAGACCATGTTCACGCGGATGCCGGCCGGGCCATAATGCACCGCCATCGACCGGCCGAGTGCCAGGATGCCGCCTTTGCTGGCCGTGTAGGCCGGGTTCTGGGCCGCTGCGCCCACCAGCGCCGTGATTGAACTGATGATGACGATGGACCCGCCGCCTTGCGTCAGCATCTGGCGGGCAGCGGCGCGGCAGCAGATGAACGCGCCCCGAAAGTTCACGTCCTGGGTGGCATCCCACGCTTCGAGTGTCTGCTCGTGGACCGGGCGGTCACGCTGGTGCAACTGGACGCCGGCGTTCACGACCACAGCATCCAGGCGGCCAACCTGGGCCACGGCGTCGGCGAATGCACGGTCAACGTCCGATTCGCTCGTCACGTCCGCGATCAGCGAGATGGCGCGCGTACCAGAGGCGCAAAGTTCGCTGGCCACCGTTGCCACCGCTGACTCCGCCCGGTCCACCAGCACCACGGACCCGCCTTCGCTGACGACGCGCCGCGCAGTCGCCGCCCCGATGCGTCCGCCGCCACCCGTAATCAGCACCGCCATGCCGTCAAATCGCGTCATCACGTCTCCCCTCACTCACAGCCGCGCCCGTGGCAGGGCCTGCACATAGCGAAAGCGAGTGTAGTGGGTTCGAGGACGCGGGCGGGGAATCGAGCCGGCCGTGCCAGCGCCGGCGGACGGCACGGTGGCTGGCTGGTTAGCTCTGGGCGTCGCCGTCGAACGTCAGGCGGAAATCGGACCGGGACGGCGCGCTGGAGTAGGTCGCCGTGTACTTGCCGTCCCCGTCAAGCGCCGCACAGCCGCCGGACGCCCGCACCACCGTCCAGGTGCCCGAGGCCGTGAACTGCTCCATCTGGCCGCGCAGACGCAACGTCAGCACGCCGCGCTCGGAACGAATGGTGACATCGCTTTCGTGCGTGCCGACCATGCGCGGGGCTTCAAGCGCCCACTCTTCGACCGAGCGCACATCACCCGTGAAGCACGCCGCCGCGAGGCTGCCAACCGACCGTCCGAGGCTCTTGCCACTGTAGATGCGATCATCAATCGTGAAGCGTCCGTTGCCGGTCGGCAGCATCTCGCCCTCGTCGTCGATGGACCCTGTCGCAGCACCAAAGACGGGGTCTGATGCGGCCATCGGCGCGGCGACCGCGATGCCAGGAAAGCTGAGAATCGCGGCGGCCAGCAGCGACAGACCCAGTGACAGGCTCCGTTGCAGGATCCGTGTCATCGCCATACCTCCCAGGCGTCACTGCTTGGCACCCCGTGTGCCGGCACAGCCTGACACTCGGTACATCGCCCGGCGTGTCGGGCGAGTGACTGGTATCCGTCGATGCTGCCGTCCATGCCGGAGTCCTCTCGTGTCGCTCGCCTGTCCGCGCCGATCACTTGCCAGACCAGTCAGCCCCACCAGATACAACGGATACCCCGTCACTGATGTTCCGTGAAGCCGACAGAAGCAAGTCCCGTGCCGTCAGGCATGTAACGAGAAGGATGCCACGAAGGTCATCCCGTTACCGTTACGACGAGCACACTTCCACATCACGTCAGCGCCACAACCGGCGCGGATGCATCGCTGCACGGGCCGAATCTGGCCCCACAACCAGCACGAGCGGGCCGGGATTACTCGCGGCCCGCTCATGCCCTCATACCTTGACGGAGCGAGGGCCGTCGGTCAGGTGCCGGGGGCGCCTCCGGGACTGGGTGCGCTCGATGGAGCGACCGGCCGGCCGCCGGTGCCGACCAGCGTCACGTTGCGAGACGGCACGTACTTGCTTTCCAGCTTGAGCACCCGCGGCGCTGTCCCGGCCGCCGTCACCGTCCGTGTGAACGACGCCGTGAACCCATCGCGCGCCGACTCCACCTGATAGTGCTGCCCCTCGGCGAGCGATGGCTCACGCTCCGTGACGGGCGTCTGGTCGGCCGTCTTCTTGTCAGTGATGCTCGGGCCGTCCACCTTCACGTCCCAGCCGGGCTTGGTGCCGTACAGCTCAAACGTGACGGTTGCGTCATCGGTGCGGCTCTGGATCAGCAGGTGCGTCGATGAATTATTCACGAACTGGAGATCCAGTTCCACTTCTTCGTCTACCGTCGCGTCCAGGCCGATAACGCCCTTCGACGAGTAGTTGGGAATCCAGTACAGGTGCCAGTGCCGCTCTTCGACCTGCAGCCCAGACCAGAACACTGGCTGAAAGAGGGTCGTGGCGACCTGACAGATGCCGCCGGCCACGGAAGGCACCGTCCGATGGTCCTGTCCCCCGCCGGTGCTGGTGATGCCGAAGGCGACCTGATAGCCGTTGTCCAGCGTCGTCGGGCCGAGCGCCTTGTTGAAGGAGAACTGCTCGCCAGGGCGGATCAGGTGATTGTTGAGGCGCGACGCTGCGAGCCGGACGTTATGCTGCTTCTGCGGCAGCGCGCCCACGAACGACGTTGACGCCGAGTCGATCAGTTCGCGGATGCCAAGCGCTTGCAAGTTCGTGCTGTCGATGGCCGGGCGCGTCACGGTGACTGCCAGGGGCACCTCTCGCTGGCCGGCCTCAATGCGGTCGAGCGCCTGATTCAGCGCCACATCCACATCGAGCTGGCGGCCCTCAAGGCTCGGCTTTGTCGCCTGTACCGCTCCGTTCGCCCAGGTGATTTCGGCGTCGCGCGGCTCCTGGAGAAGCTCGGCGGCAATCCGCTGCATCAGCGGGCGCAGCTTCTCGCGGTCCAGGCGCAAGTCGATGGGCACGCCGGGGCCGCCGCTGAACACCAGCAGGCCCGCCAAAGTCGCACGATCAACCGTCCACGCCTTTTCGGAGTAGCGAAGCGTCACGGGCGTGCCGATGATCGCCTCGGCCCGCTCCTTGGCCGGCAGCCGCATATCGTCGGTGGTCAGCGGCTGAAGGACGACGACCGGCAACTCGACGTGCGGCCGGCCGAGCTGCGCCGCGTCCACCAGCAGCCGGAAGCTTTCGTCAGCGTCCAGGCGGCGGCCGACCTGTGCGGAAGTCAGCGAAAACGACAGGTCCGGCAGCATCTCTAGCCGGGCGTTCCGGACTGGACGGTCGATCTGTGCGCGCGCCGCCTCCACAAATGCGCGCATCGGCTCGACGGCCAGCGTCTCCTCGGCCGTCAGTGCACGCCCGCCACGCAGGGCACGGGCCTGGGCGTACAACTGTTCAACCACGGTCCCATGCCGGCCGACGGCCATCGCACGCTCGACCAGCGGCTTGACCAGCATCGACAGCCCGAGGCGGCCCCAGTCGGTCGGCCACTCACTGTCGCCGGCGCGCACAAGGACCGGACGGGCCGTCAGTTCAGCGGTCGGGGACGCCAGCACCTGCTCGACCTCGGCAGCGGTCATGCCGCTCAGGTCGATCCCCAGGACGTTCACGCCCTGGTAGACCCGCTCGACGTGCTGATACTGGTACAGGCCGAGGGCGACGGTTGGGCTGACGACAAGGACCGCCAGCAGCCCAACGACGGCCAGGAGCCAGAGCGCGGGTCCGGTCCGGCGATGCCCGTCCCAGACAGCTTCGGGTTCGTCGATCCATGCATCAGGCGGGCCATCACATTCACGTATCGGATGGCGCTGATTCGCGACTGCCAACTGCTACCAACCCTGTTCACAGGTTCTTGATGGGTACTAACGAGCAGTCGAGCGTTTGGCTTTGAGGCGAGCGTGACGAATCTGTAACGGCGCAGCGTCGAGCCGGGCCGTCAGCAGGAGCGCCCCGACATGAAAGCTCGATTAATCTGCTTGCCCATCATCGCCCACATCTGTAACACTCCGCGCCGATGCGCCTGATGCCAAGGAATACGTCAACTCGTCTGGCACGACGCCTGGTGGCTGTCGTCCTTGTCCTGTCGTTCGTTACGCCTGGGTCGGCCACCGTGACCCGCGCGGATGACGAGCCGCCCGTCGGGGCGACCTCTGAAACGACTTCGCCAGGACCGACATCTACCTTCGTTCCCCTGCCCCCGCTGACGGTCACGCCGTCAACACGGAACACTGGCGGGGCCACGGCGACGCCCGTACCCGCTCCCGCGAACAACGGCGATGAGAAGCCGTCCAATGGCAACGGCGAGAAGCCATCGAACGGGAACGACCAGAAGCCGACCGGCACGCCGACGCTTCCTCCAGCCCAGGCGGCCCCGGCGCGGCCCCAGGCTGCCGCCTGCCCCCCGCCCACCAACACCCAGGCGACCGCCTGGAAGTTGGAAGGCAACGACGCGATCAACAACATGCGGGTGTCGATCGACGCCACCTTCAAGGCCGTCGAAGCCCGCGACCTCGGCGTCTCCGGCGACATCATCGGATTCCGGCCGGGCGTACTCTATGCCCACATCTACGCCCGCGACAGCGCCACGATGGCCCCGAGCGCACAGTACTTCTACCCGCTGCCGTACCTAACCAAGCCCGTCGAAGAGTTCCTCGCGCTGCAGTACGACGGCGTCCCTGGTGACCCGGAAGATGCGTACTGGCAAACGCCAGGGCAGCCCGGCGCGATCAGTGGCACCATCGCCGGCGGCGAGATTCGCGCAGCCAAGATGCTCGTCGTCTCAGACGAAGAGACGAGCCTGATCACGATGGCCTACGTCGCGGCGAAAGCCGGAGGCGGCGCGGAGTGGCTTCGCGGCGAGCAGGCCGGAAAGCCGCGCATCACACGGCTCAATGAGGCGATGGACTGGCTGTTCGCGGTGCGCTTCGACCAGCGGCTGCGGGCCATCAAGCGCGGCAACACGACCGACTGGGGCGACGTCGTCGTCGGTCAGGGGCACACCTCCGGCTCATACACGAAGGAGCCGGAAGCCTGGACCGCATCAATCTACGATCAGGCGTGGGCCTACCGCGCGCTCCAGCAGTTGGCCGAACTGAACCTGATGGTGGATCAGAACGAGGAGGCCGAACATCAGCTTGCGCGGGCGCGAGTGCTGCGCCAGTCCGTTGCTGAGCGCTTCTGGCAGAACGATCGGGGCTACTTCCGCACGCGCATTCTGGTGCCGCCGCTGTCCCGCGAAATTGACGAGGACAGCATCGTCAGCATCGCGAACGGGGTGGCCGTCTACGCAGGCATCACCATCCCGCAAGAACAGAAGCCGCTGTTCAACGCGCTGGAGAACGCCCGCATCCAGGCCGGCGCACCGAAGCCTGGATTGACCCTGTGGCCGCCGTACCCGCTCGGGTTCTTCGACTACCCGCAGATGGTCCCTGGACGCTATCAGAACGGTGCTGTCTGGGACTGGTGGGGGGGCATGCAGGTAAGCGCCGAATTCTGGAACGGCTACTCCGCGCTTGGGCGCAAGCACATCGATCAGGTGGCGCAGGACTGGGCACGCGAGCCGGGCGAAATCTACGAGTGGCAGGAGACCGGCACCCGTAAGAACCTCGGATCGCAGGCCTATGCTGGCGCGGCGGCAACCATGGCTGAGGCGATCATCAGTGGCCTATATGGCGTCGAGGTCGGCCCGACGCGCTGGAGCTTGGCACCGCGCCTCGGATCGCAGAGCGGCGGCATCCACGTGCTGCATCCGGCGAGCGGCTGCACCCTGGACTACTGGCAGACGTTCGCGGGGGACCGCATGGCCGTCGAGTGGGACACGCAGCACCCTAATCCTGGCGAGGTGCGTGTGCTGATGCCCGACAATATGCGGGTCGGCTCCGCGCTGCTCGACCAGAAGCCAGTGCAGCTCCGCATCGAAGCCGTTGGCGACGACGTGATGGCGGTGCTCCCCAATCCGGCACCATCTGGCGCTCACCGACTTGAAATACGGCTGGTCGAAAGGACGGAGTGACGCACCCGGCACGGCGGCCCCCGCCCGCACAAGCCTTAAGCTTGGGCAGGCCGGCGGGTCGGAGGAATGATGCGTGACCCCGTTACAACTCCAGCCCACTGACTCTCGTGCGTCTGGCGTGTCCCCGGCGGCCCAGCTTCGGCAGGCCGCCATCTCTCTGGGCATTGGCTATGCCGCCTCGGTCGTCGCCTACGCCGCATTGCGACCCCTGCTCGGGGCGCGTGACGGCTGGATCGAATTGGCAGATGACCTCGAACCGTGGGGCTACCTGCCGGCTCCCCTGTTGGGCCTCGCAGGTGCCGCCCTCGGCTCGCGCGGACTATCAGGGGCTGGCGCTGTGCTCGCAGCCGCGTTCGGCCTGCGCTGGGGTTTCCGCTATCTGCGCCGCCCGCCCGAACCTGCTCAGGTTGACAGCGACCTCACGGTCATGACGTTCAACACCCTGGCCTGGGAACGCTCCAGTCACGACATCGCGGCTGTCATCCGGGCGGCACAGCCGGACATGGTCGGCCTTCAGGAAATCGGCGGGCATGGTGCCGATCAGCTTTGCGAGACACTGCGCGACGAGTATCCGTACACCTACATCACACCCTCGCCCGACTCGTCCGGGGCGGCCGTCTTTAGTAAGTACCGCTTGCGTGACACTGTGGCGTTTCGGGCATCCGAGATGGGCCACTGGTGGCAGCGCATGATCGTTGACACGCCACGTGGCCCGATCACCTACATCAATCTGCACACCAAGATCCCGCACATACACACCGTGCGCCTGTTCGGCCGACTGCCGATTCCGGCGCGGTTTCACGCCGAGCGCCGCCGCCGCGAGGTTCGGTGGCTCTGCGCGATGCTGGCCCGAACGGACGGACCGGTCATAGTCGGCGGCGACTTCAATATGACCGAGCGCAGCCAGGACTATGCCATGCTCTCGAAGGCGTTGCACGACGCGTACCGGTCGGCTGGCGTGGGGCTGGGCCACACATTCCCGAAGCGGGGCGTGTATCCGCGCACCTTCCCCGCGCCGTGGCCGACGTTGCGGCTGGACTACGTGTGGCACTCCGATCACTTCGAAGCGGCCTGGGCGTATCGCGGGGACGCAGGGGAGAGTGACCACCATCCGGTGGTGACGGGCCTGCGCTGGTCAGACACGATTGGGTTGGCCGGGGACGCCACGGTGCCGCTGGCAGCGTCCGCCGTCTGAGGGCGCGCGGAATGGCCCACGAATTGGCAGGCCGGAACCTCAGTTACATGCGTCGCGTCTGGGCGGCCGTGTTGGCGATGCGTCGGCGCGGCTGGCGGGTGGTCCGAAACGGCCGGGGCGAGAGCACCCGATGGTGTCGGTGGCGGAGGCCCGCACGTCAATCCTGAGGCGGAAAAGTAGGAAGCGCAGATCTGCACGATGACTCTACCGTGCTGAATCAAGTGTTACCGCGCCGATATGCCCGGCGGGCTGAGCTATGGCTTGTAGGTGTGGCCGGCGCTGCGCCCGAACAGGACCATCCGAGCCAGCGCCAGGACTTCGCGTTGCACCAGGCGCAAGTCGTCTGGCGTCTCGGCTAGCACCCGCACGACCAGTCCGACATCGTCCGGCAGGCGCGATGCCGCCGCCTGCCCGAGCAGCAGTCGCCCAAGCAGCGCAGTCAGCGGTGCACTGAGGAGATCGGCGACGCGCGGACCGACCAGGAAGAAGCTGCCGACCGCGACCGCCCGCCCGAGCAGCCCCATGACCGCCTGTGGCTGCCGCACCGGTTCCAGCCGCACGGCGTCGCGGAACAGCAACGTACCGTGTGGCCGGGTCGCCAGCGTCAACAGGCCAAGTCGGGCGTACTGGTGCACCTCGCCGCGCGCGATGCGGCCGGCCAGCCAGCAGTCGGCAGCCAGGACTGTCGCGCCATCGTCCACGATCAACCGTAGCTCCTGCTCGATGGACGTATCCGCGTACGGGATCAACGGATCGGGCCACCATTCGAGCAAGCTGTCGCCGCGTGCTTCCAGCACGAGTTGCTGGCGAATGGTGGCCGACTCGCAGCGATACGCTCGCGTGGCCGACTGGGACGTGAGATGCACGCGCGCGCCAGCGAGCGCTACGGCCGACATCGTGACGCTATCGCCCTGCACGAAGCCCCCGGTCGGCATCGTGACCAACAGGTGCGCCAGTTCCGGCCAGTCAGCCTGTGGATGCAGCGCCCGTCCGACGTGGAACGGCACCCGACACCGCGATTCGAGCAGCCGCGTGCGCCCGGCGCGCGGCCCCAGCACCAGCCGCAATTCACCGACCTTGCCGGCCGAGCCGGGCGGCAAGGTTCTGTCAAACCCAGCCGAGCGCAGCGGCCCATCCGGCGCAACAGCGTCAGGCGCCGGCGATCCGTGCGGCAACGGCCCGATCATCAGGTGGCGAACAGGCGCATGCTGGAGGCTTCGTGCAGCATCGCCATCAACTCGGTCTGCATCGCGCCGGTGTACATGTCGTGCCAGTCCAGCGTCAGGGCCTCGTCGGCCGCCGCGCTGAGCGTCGGCACCAGCGCCAGCCGAATCTGTTGCGCCTCAATGTCGTCCACTTCAATCAGGCGCATGGCCGCGCCGAGGCAACCCGAGACATGCAGATGCAACAAGAGTAGCACCGTGTCGCGCTGGCTGATGCCAAGATGCCGGCCCGCCAGCCCGACGACAACCGGCTGCAAACCGCGTCCGCACCCCGCCTGCACCGCGCGTCGGTAGGCGGTCAGGGTGCCGCCAGCGATGGTGGACAGACTGGCGAGCACCTGCCGGCCGGTCCGTTCCGACGCCTCGCGCGGTTCACGGGCCAGCTTCGAGGCGTAGAGGTACTGGTCGATCTCGGCCACGAGCGTCAGGTCGTCGCCGGCCGCCCAGACGGCCGCCGCCGCCACGCCGTCTGAAGACGCGACTTGCCAGCGGACCGTCCGGGCGATCCAGCGGTGCAGACTCTCCGCGCCGGTGATCACCTTGCGTTCGGCCAGCGTCTCCAGCCCATGCGACAGCGTGAACCCGCCACTCGGGAACAGCGAGTCGCCCAACTGGAGCGCGCCAAGCAAGCCGGTGTCCGAGCGCGGCGGTGCGACGACGGGCAGATGTGAAGTTGGGTCAGGCATCAGGCCCGCGTGCGAACATTGCGCCACGCCCGCAGCCGCTCTCCCAGGTCAACCCGCCCGAGCAGCTCGTAGGCCGAGTCGGCAGCCCAGGCCAGCCGCAGCGAGTCCTCGCCGAAGCAGGCCGGTGCGCCCACCTCCAGGCGCTCGACGACCGCGCACTGTTCAAGCCCGTGCTCGGTGAAGTCGGAGTTCAGGTGCGTCAACGGGTCCACGAAGCCGGCCAGCGCCGCGACCCGCCCCCCCACGATCAGCCCGTGCCGGACGGCCAGCGGGTCGATGAGCGAGCCGTCGGACGCGACGTTCTCGGCTGCAGTCAGATGACGAACCTTCATGCGTTACTCACGTCTTGATGTCACATTAAGTAGAACAGCTGCGTGTGCGACAGCCGGTCCGCCGGCCCAACCGTCGCCACCTTGCCGTCGACCCGCACAACGTATGTCTCGGGGTCCACCTCGATCTTTGGCAGCAGGTCGTTGCGGACCATGTCCTTCTTGGTGATGCTGCGCGTGCCCCGCACGGCAACGAGGCGCTTCTGGAGCCGCAGCCGGTCGCGCACCCCATCGTCGAGCGCCGCCTGCGACGCGAACGTTACCGACGTGTTGGCCGGCGCAGACCCGAACGCGCCCCACATCGGCCGGTAGAGCACCGGCTCGGTTGTCGGGATTGAGGCGTTTGGGTCACCCATCACGGCCCAGGCGATGAGGCCGCCCTTGATGATCATTTTGGGCTTCGCGCCGAAGAACTGGATCGGCCACAACACGATGTCAGCCAGCTTGCCGGCCTCCAGCGAGCCGACCTCGTGAGCGATGCCGTGCGTGATGGCCGGGTTGATCGTCAGCTTTGCAAGGTAGCGCAGGATACGGAGGTTGTCGTTGCCTGAGACCGACCCCGGCGGCGGTTCGCTCATCCGCTTCATCTTGTCGGCCGTCTGGTACAGCTTGGTGAAGCTCTCGCCGATGCGCCCCATCGCCTGCGAGTCCGACGAGTACATCGACAGGACGCCCAGGTCGTGCAGCACATCTTCGGCGGCGATGGTCTCGGCGCGTATGCGACTCTCCGCGAACGCCACGTCCTCCGGCACAGCGGGGTTGAGGTGGTGGCAGACCATCAGCATGTCGAGATGCTCGTCAAGGGTGTTGACAGTGTATGGGCGCGTCGGGTTGGTGGATGACGGCAGCGCGTTCAACTCACCGGCGATTTTGATGATGTCCGGTGCGTGGCCGCCGCCCGCACCCTCGGTGTGATAAGTGTGGATAGTACGCCCGCCGATGGCCCTGATCGTGTCCTCGACAAAGCCCGACTCATTGAGCGTGTCAGTGTGGATGGCGACCTGCACATCGTACTCGTCAGCCACCCGCAGCGAGCAGTCGATGGCGCTGGGTGTGGTTCCCCAGTCCTCGTGATCCTTCAAGCCGCACGCGCCGGCCACCACCTGCTCGATGAGCGGCGCGGTGCGGCTGGCGTTCCCCTTGCCCAGCAGTCCGACGTTCAGCGGCAGGTTGTCGATGGCCTGGAGCATCCGCGCGATGTTCCAGGGGCCGGCCGTACAGGTCGTGGCGTTGGTGCCGTCAGCCGGGCCGGTGCCGCCACCGATGATCGTCGTGATACCGTTCGACAGCGCCTCGTAGACCTGCTGCGGCGCGATCATGTGAATGTGGCTGTCGATGCCGCCGGGCGTCGCGATCAGGTGCTCACCGGCAATGACCTCGGTGCCGGGGCCGATGACGAGCGTCGGCGTCACGCCGTCCTGAACGTCCGGGTTGCCGGCCTTGCCGATCCCGACAATGCGTCCCTCGCGGACTCCTAGGTCGCCCTTCACTATCCCGATGATCGGATCGAAGACCACCACGTTCGTTATGACAAGATCGAGCGCCCCTTCGGCGTGGGTCCGCTGGCTCTGGGCCATGCCGTCGCGGATCGTCTTGCCGCCGCCGAAAACGGCCTCTTCGCCCGGCACGGCAAAGTCGCGCTCAATTTCGGCGATCAGTTCGGTGTCGGCCAACCGGAACTTGTCGCCAGCCGTCGGGCCGTACAGCCGCGCGTAGCGGTCACGCGAGATCCGCATCGGAGCCCTCCAGCGGCGCACTCTCCGGCAGCGGGGCACCGCTGCCCAGAAATCCGCCAGCCTGCGCCTTCTGCATCGCCGCCTCAATGTCCCCGAGGTCGCCGTCTACCAGCGCCGCAAACCCGATGGCCCGCCGAGCGCCGCCCAGCGCCACCAACGGCACGTTGCGCTCGTCGCCCGGCTCGAAGCGGACGGCGGTCCCAGCCGGAATGTCCAGGCGCATGCCATAGGCCGTCCGACGGTCAAAATCCAGTTCGCGGTTCGCCTCGAAGAAGTGGTAGTGCGACCCGACCTGTACCGGACGGTCACCGGTGTTGCGGACGCGGACGGTCGCCTTCTGGCGGCCGGCGTTTAGTTCGATGTCGCCATCAGGGACGATGTACTGGACTGGTTCGGCCATGACGGCTCCTCACCGCAGGGTGGCCGCCAGCAGAGACTGGCTGCCCGCTCCGCATCAGACTATCGGGTCGTGGCAGGTGACAAGCTTGGTGCCATCGGCAAAGGTCGCTTCGACCTGGACGGTTTGCACCATCTCTGGCACGCTCGGCATCACATCTTCCCGCGTGACGATGGTACGCCCCAGTTCCATCAGGTCGGCAACCGACTTCCCGTCGCGCGCACCTTCAAGGATCGCTTCGGTGATGAGCGCGATCGACTCGCTGTAATTGAGCTTCAGCCCACGGTCACGGCGCTTACGGGCAAGGTCGGCCACCACATAGATGTAGAGTTTCTCAACCTCGCGCGGTGTGAGCATCATTGGCGGCCACCCCCCGACTGTGCTGGTGTTGGGCCAGATCACGAGGATGGTACTCGGGACGGGCACCGACGCGAACGGTCAGGCGCGCCGAAGTTCCATAAGCACGGTTGTGCAACGTGCCATGTCGAATGGCACGCGCAGTGTCCGGCCGTCCACTTCTCGCCCTCGACATAGCGGAAGCCCCCAGCGCGCGGCGGACGCTCCCGACCAGTGCCGCAACATTCGGCAAGGGTAGGCTACCGCAGGCGGAAGTACTTGAATGACTCGGCGTGCTTCAGCCCCTGGGCCTGCCCAACCTGGCCGGACCGCTCGCGGATCATCGACGCGAGGTCCCAGCCGGGCCGGAAGCCGTCGCCAACCTGGCTGAAATGAGCCTTCAGCGCGTGAATCTTTAAATCAACGGTGTCCTCAATGTCGATGTAGACATCCGGGACGTTGGTGCCGCCGACGTACACCTCCAAAACCTTGTGCGTATCGAAACCCTCGGCCAGCAGTTCCGGGAAGACGTGCGGATCGCGCGCCGACGGATAGACGGCGTCGAGGGTCGCGTCACCGGCCGCCCGGTGGTCGGCGTGGTTCAAGTAGCCCTGCGCCGACCAGCGCGAGGTCGGGTCCTGGCAGACAATGACGTCCGGCTTGAAGCGCCGAATCTCCCGCACGATGTCGCGGCGCAGCTCCAGCGTGTTCAGTAGCACGCCATCCTCGTAGCCCAGGAACGAGAGTCCCTTGACGCCAAGCCGGTCGCAGGCTTCTCGTTGCTCAACGCGGCGAATCTCGGCCAGCCTGGCCGGAGCAAGTGACCGGTCAGAAGTACCCTTGTCGCCAGCAGTACACAAGACGTAATTGATTTCCTTGCCTTCACGCGCCCACTTGCCAATGGTGCCCGCCGCCATGAACTCGGCGTCGTCCGGGTGCGCCACCACGACGAGCACGCTGCGAGCCTCGTACTTCTGCTCCTCTGACATCCCGTTCAGTCACTCCTCTGGCGAGAGCCGCGCCCCGAGCGTCCACAATGCAGGCCAGCATGGACCAGGGGGCGACGGCACGAGGTCGGCGCGAGCGGAACACCGCGCGCTGACACGGCGCGGCACCCAACTCTGGACACCGCCTGCCTTGTGACCATAGCGAACGGCCGGGCGTCACGGCAATTTGGCCGCGCTACCCACTTTCCAGCGAACGGGAAGAGTCGGACCGGTCGCTTCCTCTGGTATCCTGCCAGCGGCCCGGTGTTCTTGCGCCGGTCATGCGCCACCTCCCACAGGATAGTGACGATCGTGCTCCACAAGCGACACCGCGCTTCGACGTTCGGCTTTGTCCTCGCGCTGCTCGTCGCCATGACGGGCACATCAGCCTGCCGTATGCTGCCACCGTTTGGAACGGTCGCCAATCCCGACCAGCAGCCACGTATCCGGGCTGGTCTGCGGACAGTCCAGGTCACTCGGGGCGACATCACGAGCCTGCTGGTCTACCCTGGCGAATTGCGGCCAAAGGTCGGTGCCATCGTGGCGTCGCGCGTGGCGGGCAGGATCGAGCGGATGCTCGTCGAGCCGGGCGCGACGGTGCGGCAAGGCGACGTGCTGGCTGAGCTTGACCGGTCCGCGCTTGAGGTGCAGGCTGTGCAGGCGCAGGCCGCCCTCGCCGCAGCCGAGGCCCGACTCGCCACGCTCAAGGCCGGCGGCGACCTTGACGCGCAGGCCGAAGCCGACGCGAGCCTGCGGGCGGCCAAAGCGCGTCTCGCCAGCCTGGAGACGGCACCGCCGAGCGAGGCGATTCCGGCGCTGGCCCAGGCCGCACGAGGCGCCCGCAGCCGACTGGCCGAGATTGAGGGCGGGCGGGCAACCGCCATCGCCAGCGCCGACAGCCGGCTGTTCGCCGCCCGCCAGCAGCTTGACGCCGCACTCCTCGCGCGGCCGGCCACGGACGCGACCCTGGCCGCCAGCACCATCGCCGCGCCGTCAGCTTCGCCGGTCCCCGTGGCCCAAGCCCAGCCGCCCACCAGTATCGAGGTCGAAGAGGCTCGCCGCGCCGTCCAGGAAGCCCAACAAGAGGTGGCGCGCGCCCGCCAGCCGGCCAGTGCCGACGAACTAGCGGCGGCTCGGCAGCAACTAGCCGAGGCCGAAGACGCCCTGTTACTGGCCCGCTGGCCGGTCGGCCCGAGCGACCTCGACGAGGCCCGCGCGAACGTCGAGGCGGCCGAAGCGCGCCTGCGCCGGGCCGGGCAACCGTCTTCTGACGCGGCCGTCAAGGCCGGCGAATCAGCCGTGCAGTATGCCGGAGCCGCCATCGAACTGGCGCGCCTGCAACTCCGTGAGGCGACCCTGGCATCACCGATCAACGGCATCGTTGCCGAGACGCACCAGCAGCAAGGCGCGACCATCGGCGTCGGGGTGCCCGTTGTCACGATCCAGCCGCCGGACTATGAGATGGCCGTGGCAGTGGACGAGCGCCAACTCGGGCAAGTCTCGCCGGGCCAGAACGTCAGCGTGCTCGTCGATGTCTACGCCGGCGAGTCGTTCACCGGCACCGTTCGCTCGATTTCGCCGTCCGTCGACCCGCGCACGCGCACGGTCTCGGCCCGCGTGGACGTGCAAGACCCGCGCTCCAAGCTCAAGAGTGGCTTGTTGGCCCAGGTGGCCGTGGCCGGGGCGCGCCGCTCCGGGGCGCTGATCGTGCCGCGCGAGGCGATCATGGGGGCCGGCGACATCAGCGTCATGACGGTGGTGGAAGGACGCGCCAGGAAGCAGCCGGTCCAGATCGGCGTGCAAGACGGCCGCAGCGTGGAGGTCACGCAGGGGCTGGCCGAGGGCACCGAGATCATCCTGGCATCGGTCGGCATCCTGGACGGGGACATCGTCGGACAGCCGCCACAAGAGCGGTAGGTTCCAGGTCCTGGGTGTGAAGTTCTGGTTTGCAGCGACCGAGGGCGATGTCGCGTCGCATTCGACGTGTTGGGGCAGATGGGTCGAGTACCGACCTAGAGGGCACGAAGATGGGGGCACAGATGAACGCACGCAGCGAGACGACCATCGCGCTGGACGGGATGGGCGGCGACAACGCGCCAGCAGTCGCCGTGGACGGTGCAATCCTGGCGGCGCGCGAACTGGGAATACGCATCCTGCTGGTCGGTCCAGAGGCGCAACTGTCGGCGATGGTGGCGGCGAAGGGCGGTACTGCCGGCCTGCCCATTGAAGTGGTCCACGCGACGCAGGTCATCGGGATGGACGAGCATCCGGCCAACGCCGTGCGTCAAAAGCCCGATTCCTCGATGGTCGTCGGGGCAAAACTGGTCCGAGAGGGCCGGGCGCAAGCGTTTGTCTCGGCGGGCAATACGGGCGCGCTGATGACGGCCGGCCTGTTCGAGTTGCGCCGCATCAAGGGCGTGAGCCGGCCGGCCCTGACGGCGGTCTTCCCAACGAGCAAGGGCGGCACCCTGGTCATCGACGTGGGGGCCAACGCCGACAGCAAGCCGGAGTACCTGGCGCAGTTTGGCCTGATGGGATCGATCTACATGGAGCGCGTGTTCAGCGTGCAGCGGCCAAGGGTCGGGCTGCTCTCGAACGGCTCGGAAGAGACGAAGGGCAGCACGCTCGTGCAGCAGGCGTTCCCGATGCTGAAGGCACTGCCGATCAATTTCGTGGGCAATATTGAAGGCAACCAGATCCCGTCCGGCGACCTGGACGTGGTGGTGTGCGACGGCTTCACCGGCAATGTGGTGTTGAAATTGTCGGAGGGGCTGGCTGGCACCATCAATGGCCTGATCCGGCAGGAGATCAATGCGTCGATCATCTCCAAGCTATTCGCGGTCGGGGTGCTGCCGGCCTTCCGGCGGGTCCGCAAGCGCTTGGACTACGCCGAGTACGGCGGCGCGCCGCTGCTCGGGCTGAACGGCATCTGCATCAAGGCGCACGGCAAGTCAAGCGCGCTGGCAATCAAGAATGCGATGCGCGTGGCGGCCCAGGCCGTCGAGCACGATGTCGTGGGCCACATTAGCCGCGGACTGGCGGCATCGGCAGCACCTGCTGGTGACACCGCTAGCGCCGAAGCAACAGCGTAGGGCAGACGCTGCTCCCACGCATCCGCCGCCACCATTGTCCGTTTCAGAAGTACGCCAGCGCAGCATACTCCCCTGCTCCCGCCACCCCGACGTGGACTGCTCGAAACCCTCTCAAATGAGCGAGAGGTCTGTCGATGTGCGCCCGATTTGACAACAACGGGCGAACTCGTTACAGTGGTCCCCGAGTCGCCATGCGACAAGTCGGGCTGATGACTCGCGTCATCGCTGCGGGAGGCTGGGTTGGCGTATCGCCAGTATCGGGGCCGGCGGCACCGAAGTTCCGGGTGGGGCTTCGCATTCGGTGCGCTTGCCGCTGGCCTGACGGCGTTCGGACTGTCCTGGTACCTGCACGTGCCGATGCCCGGCTGGATCGGTTCACGCAACGCCGAGGCTGTCACCGTGACACTGTCAGAGGTGGCCCGCACGTCGACGACAACGGCGGTGCCACGCACGGCCGAAGCACTGTACGAAGATGCTGAGCAGGCGTTCGGGCAAGGTCGCTGGGTGGCAGCTGGCGACGCCTTCGATCAGGCTATCGCGCTCGATCCGTCGATGGCTGCGGCGTACACCGGATCGGCCCGTTCGCTGCTCAATCAGCACCGGGTCAATGACGCCGTTGAGCAGGCCCGCCGCGCCATCGCGAAGAACCCGGGAAGCGCCGAAGCCCGTGCTACACTGGCGGTCGCGCTGGACTGGCTCGGACTGGTGGACCGGGCGGTCCAGGTCGGGCTTGAGGCTGTGGAGGTCGATCCGCAGTCGCCGCGCGCACTCGCCGCGTTGGCTGAGGCGTACGCCGATCAGTACCGCTTGCAGGACGCTGATGAGTACCTCACGCGAGCCCTGGCGCTTGCGCCAGACGACCCGGAGGTCCACCGCACGCAAGGCGTCCTCCGCGAGACACTTGCCGACTATCCGGGGGCCGTCGAATCGTACCGCCGCGCCATCGAGCTTGCGCCGAACTGGTCGTATCTCTACGTGAGCCTGGGCCACGCGCTGCGTGCACAGCGCTCATATGACGCGGCGCTCGTCGCGTTCGGTCGGGCCGTCGAACTGTCGCCCACCGACGCCCGCGCTGAGGGTGGCAAGGGCATGGTCTTCCACGCCCGCGAGGAGCACGAGGCGGCCGCCGAGCACTTGCACCGCGCCATTGCCATCGACCCCACCTACGCGACGGCGTACGCGCAGTTGGCCTGGCTGCACTATGGCCGCCGCGACTACGAAAAGGCCGAGCCGCTCTTTGTGCGCGCCATTGAGCTTGACCGCGACGGTAGCAGGATCGCGCAGTATCGCCATGCGCTCGGCTGGGTGTATCTGAGCGCCCACCGTAACACCGAAGCCCGCGATCAGTTTCAGCAGGCGCTGAACCTGAGTCCGGCGCTCCAGGGTGCCCGTGATGGTCTGGCGCTGCTCCAGGCACCGAACGCGGCCCAGAGCCAACCGCCGACCCCAGGACAGACGCGCCGGCGCTGACCGGCTACGGTCTACAAGTGCAAACCGTGAATGCGGGAGGGCTACCGAATCTGGCAGCCCTCCTCCGTCGCTGCCTCGACCCTGATTCGGTGCGCTACTCCGCCAGCAATCCTGCGAGACCTGCGCGCCCGCCGGCCGGCCGATCACCGGCCAGGATGCGCGGCTGCGGATGCAGTGAATCGACGTGCGCCACGTCCACGACGCGGATCTTAGTGGCGGCACTTGTGCCAAGCGAGATGCGTTCGCCATCGCGGACGACGGTAATCAACCCTGCCGCCGACGACACTTCGACGACATGTAACGGCGTCAGCGGCTTCAATCCGGAACGCTCGTAAAAGTTCATCAACTCCAGGTCGTCTTCGGCTTCCTCGACGATGCGCTCCACGACGACCTGTTGCCCCTGTCGGGCCTCTGCCAGCGCGAACGCGAACGGCGATGGTCGCGCGCCGGTGCCAGGAATCGGGTTGCCGTGCGGGCAGGTCATCGGGTTGCCGAGCACCATCATCAGCCGCTGCTCAACCTTTGGCGAGATGACGTGCTCGACCATGTGGGCCTCTTCGTGGGACTCGCTCCAGCCCAGGCCCAGGATCTCCGTCAGAAGACGCTCGGCAAGGGCGTGGCGGCGCACGATGCTCTCTGCTTGCTCTTGACCGTCAAGCGTCAAGTGCACGGCCTTGTGCTCGTCCATCGTGATCAGCCCATCGCGGATCATTCGCTGAAGGGTGGCGGTCACGGTGGGCGGGGCAACGCCGATGCGCTCCGCCAGCCGCGCGCCAATGATCGTCAAGCCATCCCGAGACATGTAGTGCATGATCTGGAGGTAGTCTTCAATGGTCTTGCTCGGTTTGTGATCCACTGCTTGGGCCTCCGATCCGAGCCTGTTCTACTGTGAGACCCCTCGCGTACCATGTGGACGCAGCGCGCTGGGCCAGCGGTGTCAATGGCTACTTTAGAATAACTCTTTGTTGGCGTCTATCGGCGGATTGTACGCATTCACCCACAGCCCCACAAGCGCGTCCACACGAACCCGCCCGAGGTGTGGTCCGACGTGCGGAGTACGATGCAGCGAACGCTCTGGCTCCTCGCAATGACCATCCTCGTCCTCCTGCCCGGAGTGCTGAGCGCGGCCTGTTCGCCGCAGGTGCCGCGCCCGGTCGCGGCACCCACGGCGTCGCCACAGCCCATCGCACCGGTCATCTTCGGGGCAATTCTCGATGTAGGCCGCGACGCAGGGCCGGACGGACGGCAGCGCTACGAGGCCGCCATGTTGGCCGTTGACCTTGTGAATCAGCGTGGTGGCCTGCGCCTGCCGGACGGTGCGCGCCGCCCACTGCAACTGCTGATCTACGACGACGCCGGGCGGCCTGAGCGGGCCGAGCCGGCGCTCGCGCGGCTGGTCGAAGACGGCGCGGTCGCCGTCATCGGGCCGTCCACACCGGCGGCCACGGCCGCGGCCCGCCGCGCGGCTGAAACCGCTGGGTTGCCGCTGGTGGCGCTGAGCGAAGCGGACGGCGACGGCACGGCACGCTGGCGCTGGACCTTCGCGATGATGGTGCCGCCGGAGGAGGCGCTGGCTGCAACCCTCGACTTCTTCGCTGCCAGCGGCGTGGACCGGTTCGCTTGGCTTGCGCCGCGCACGATGGAGGCGACCATCCTGCAACGGTCGCTCGTCCGACTGGCAGGGGCGGCGCGCATGCAGATCGTCAGAGACGAGCGGTACGCGCCGGGTGACGAATCGTTCACCGACCAGCTAGGCCGCCTGCAACAGGGCGACCCGCGCGTGATCCTGGCGTGGCCACGCGACGCCCAGGAGGCCGCTCAGATCGCCCGGGATGCGGCCACCATCCGCGACCTTGTACCCGTCTTCCTGGGGCCGGCGGCCTCCGACCCGAAGACGCTGGAACTGGCCGGCAACCGAGCCGCCGTGGTGCGGACGGTGACGCTCCGACTGCCGGTGTCTGACGACCTCTGGGACCACGACGCCCTGACGCCAGTCATCCGCGACTTCCGCCGTGAGCTTTCGGCGCGGACGGGCCGCGAAGCAACGTCTGAGGCGGCCGGAGCGTGGGACGCCGTCCGGCTGCTGGTTGAGACCATCGAGCGTGGCGGCGTGACGCGCGCCGCAATCCGCGACGGCCTGGAAGGCACCACCGATTACCTGGGTGCGGCTGGCACCATCTCGTTCGGGCCGCGCAGCCACGACGGCCTGGACCGCCGCGCGCTGATCGTGGCCCGCTCCGAAGGGCGGCACTGGCGGCTGCCGCCGTAGGTCGCACCGTGGCAGCAGGCAGCGTGTCAAGCGACACGGGGCCCCCCACGCTATTGCGTCATGTACCCTGAGACGAGAGGTGGCGCTGATGGGAAAGGCTGGCTGGGACGTAGAATGGGCTCGCTGGGCGAAGCAGAGCGAGGCGATCGACGCGGAGTCTGGACCCGGTGCGCGCGCCACTGCTGGCCCATCCGCGGTGCAAGTCCTCCTATCACTCACGCCATCGGCAGTCGCCCCTTGCAACAACGCAGGGGGCACTCGGTTTCGCCGCTCGGGTTGGCGTTATGGAAGCTACGGGAGTACCTTCCTCTGATAGCCCTGTTCACCTTTGAGCCTGGATGTGTGACGATGAAGATCACCGATGTTCGCCTGTTTGAGCTTCGCGGCACCATGGAGTTTCCCGGCGAGTTCTGGGAAGAGCGCCTGATTCGGCCTCTCGATGTTTACCCTGAGCACAAGTACGAAGGCCCCTCCTGGCTGGAGAAGCTGTCAGAGGGCCAGTATCGGATGCAGTCCACCTTCGTCGAGGTTCTGACTGACGAGGGCGTGAGCGGCATTGGCGGCCCGATCACGCACGAGTTCGCGTTCATCATCGACACGCAGTTGAAGGCACTGCTGATCGGCATGGACCCGCTGGCGAACGAATTGCTCTGGGACAAGATGTACCGGTCGTCGGTGCACGGGCGGAAGGGCAGCACGATGATGGCGATCAGCGCCGTCGACTGCGCCATCTGGGACTTGAAAGGGAAGGCGCTCAACGCGCCGGTCTACAAGATTCTCGGCGGCCCGACTCGCACCGAGATCCCGGCCTACGCCAGCATGCTCGGGTTCTCCGTGGATGCGCAGCAGGCGGCACTGCGGGCGCGCCAGCACAAGGACATGGGCTACGGCGCGATGAAGTGGTTCTTCCGCAACGGCCCGGCCGACGGACGGCGCGGCATGGAGCGCAACATCGAGTTGGTGGAGGCTGTGCGCGAGGCGGTCGGCGACGACGTGGACATCATGTTGGACTGCTGGATGTCCTGGGACGTGCCGTACACCATCAAGATGGCCGAGATTCTGTCGGAGTTCAACCCGCGCTGGCTGGAAGAGCCGGTGCTGCCGGACAAGATCGACAGCTACGCGCAGATTCGGCAGCAGTCCGTCGTGCCGATCTCTGGCGGCGAGCATGAGTACACGCGCTGGGGCATGAAGCAGTTGATGGACGCGCAGGCGGTGGACATCCTCCAGCCGGACATCTACTGGTGCGGCGGCATCACCGAGACCCTGAAGATCTGCGCCATCGCGTCCACTTACGACCTGCCGGTCGTGCCGCACGGCCACTCGACCAACGCGACGGCACACCTGATCGCCTCGCAGCCGGCCAACCTGACGCCGATCCTGGAGTATCTGGTGAAGTGGAACGTCATTCACCAGTGGTTCTTGAAGACGCCGCTGAAGCCGGTCAACGGCGTGGTGGTGCTGCCGGAGACGCCGGGCCTGGGCATGGTTCTCGACGACGCGAAGATCGAGGAGCAGCGCACACTCTCCTGGACGCCGACGCGCTGGTCATAGCCCCGTAGTGCAGCACGAAGGCCCGGCACCGGTGGTGCCGGGCCTTACGCCGTTGGGGCACCGCACGCCGACCTGGGCGGCCGATTCACCGGCGTGTGTTCGGTGACGGGTGCGTCTTCTGGCACAGATCCTGCCGCCGGTCCGGGCCGAGGGTAGCCCCCGCCTCCGATGTCCAGCGACTGCGCTCAGGACCGGCAGATCAGGCAGCGCCGATTGCTTGCGATGTCCTGACGAAAGTCGTAGGCTGATGATGAGGGTGCGACGCTGCCCCATCCCTCGGCGGAGGTGCTTCAATGACGAAGGTACGCGATATCATGGTGCCCGGGTTCGTACACGCGGTCGAGATCGGAGATTCTGTGGCCGACGCGGTCAGTATGATGCGTGACCGCAATGTTGGGATTGTGGCCGTGCTGGATAGGGATCGGCTTGTCGGGTTGGTCTCAGAGCGCGACGTGGTGCGGCGAGTCGTCGCGAATGGCCACGATCCGGCCTCTACGCGCGTCGATGCCATCATGACCCGCGACATCGTGTTTGCCGGCCCAGACGAGGCCTTCCAGGACGCCGTACAGCTCATGGATGCTGCGAACATCCGTCACCTGCCCGTCGTGCAAGATGGTGTGCTGCTCTCGATGCTCTCCGTGCGCGACTTGCTACGCGTCGAACTGCAAGCACGCCGCGAAGAGATCCACTACCTGCGCGAGTACATGTTCCACGGCCCCGCCGAAGCCGTGCGCTAGGTCGCGGGTTCTGGGTTCTGGGTTCTGGGTTCTGAGGGAAGGGTTCCCGAGGCACACAGGAGATTCCGGCACGCCCCCAGAACCTATAGATCTTCAGAAAACCTTCTGGAAAGTGAGTGAGCATCGCTGGCAGACTGGGGGCTACAAAACACACCCAGGAGCCAACGATGCTCGCAGTCAGCATACGGATCACGACG
>JBBQBU010000024.1:0-23049 GCA_038318015.1 Chloroflexota bacterium
GTCAGGCGTTGCCGCCGCGCCCGACCGCCCAGGTCAGGTAGCTCTTCATCAGTTCGTCGATCTCGCCATCAAGCACGGCGTTGGTGTCGCTGGTCTCGTAGCCCGTGCGCTCGTCCTTGATGAGCCGGTACGGGGCCAGGACGTAATGCCTGATCTGGGTGCCCCAACTTGCTTCGATGTGGACGCCGCGCAGGGCGGCAGCCTCGGCCTCGCGCTTCTGAAGCTCCAGTTCGACCAGCTTTGAGCGCAGCATCGTCATCGCCGTCTCGCGGTTCTGTAGCTGCGACCGCTCGGTCTGGCAGGCGACCACAATGCCGGACGGCCCGTGCGTGAGCCGGACGGCTGTGCTCACCTTGTTCACATTCTGGCCGCCGGGGCCGCCCGCCCGGAACATGTCAAGCTTGATGTCCTCGGGGCGAATCTCGATGTGGATATCGCTGTCCACTTCGGGCATCACTTCGACCTTCGCAAACGACGTGTGCCGCCGGTGGGCCTGGTCGAACGGCGACAGCCGCACCAGCCGATGGGTGCCGCGCTCGCTCCGCAGGTAGCCGTACGCAAACTCGCCGCGAATCAGCGCCGTGGCGCTCTTGACGCCGGCCTCTTCGCCCTCGGTCCGGTCCAGGATCTCGGTCTTGAAGCCGTTGCGCTCGGCCCAGCGGATGTACATGCGGAGCATCATCTCGGCCCAGTCCTGAGCCTCGGTCCCGCCGGTGCCAGCATGGACCGCGAGGATGGCGTTGCGCTTGTCGTACGGGCCGGACAGCACAAGCTTGAACTCAAGGTCCGCCAGCCGCGTGTGAATGACCGTCAGTTCGGCCTCGACCTCGACCCGTGTGTCGGCGTCGTCGGCTTCTTCAGCCAGTTCAAGCAGCACTTCGGTGTCGTCAATCCGCTTCGCCACGTCAATCCACGGATTGATCTCGCTGCGAAGGTCTGAGAGCGCCTTGTGCGTGGCCTGGGCCGCCTCGGCGTCGTCCCAGAAGCCGGGTTCGGCCGATTGCGCCTCTAGTGCGGCTGCCTTCTGCTGCTTCCCAGCGAAGTCAAAGACGCTCCCGAAGGTCGATCACGCGGGTCCGGAGTTCATTGAGGGAATTTCGAGTCTCTTGCACGGGTTTCTATCCTGCCGCTAGATTTCTTCGGCTTGGTGTGGCAGCAAAACTGTACCACGCCCAGCGGGAGGCTCGGTCGAAGGCGGGATTGGCGCGACCGGCGCGCCGGGATCCACGCACCTCGCACCCTGCGAACGCGCGGTTGCCGCGTGTTTGCTTGGCAACATCATCGACCGGATATGCCCGGCGGCGCGTACCATGTGGACATGAACGGGCGAACGCCCGAACAACAGAGGGGACGTACAGTGGGCGCAGTCAGAGTAGCAATTATTGGCGTCGGCAACTGTGCCTCGGCACTGGTTCAGGGCGTCGAGTACTACAAGAACGCGAAAGATGAAGACGATGTTCCCGGGTTGATGCACAACAATCTCGGCGGCTACCGCATCAGCGACATCGAATTCACCGCGGCATTCGATATCGACGCGAACAAGGTTGGCAAGGATCTTTCCGAGGCAATTCTCCAGGAACCGAACAACACGATTACCTTTGCGAAGGTGCCGCACCTGGGAGTGCCGGTCAGTCGTGGCATGACGCACGATGGCCTGGGCTACTACTACTCGCAGAAGGTGCAGAAGGCGCCCGGATCGACGGCCGACATCGTGCGGATTCTGCGTGAGACCAAGACCGACGTGGTAGTCAACTATCTGCCGGTCGGCAGCGAGACGGCGACGAAGTGGTATGTCGAGCAGATCCTGGCGGCTGGCTGCGGCTTCGTAAACTGCATCCCCGTGTTCATCGGGCGCGAAGAATACTGGCAGAACCGGTTCAAGGACCACAATCTACCGATCATCGGCGACGACATCAAGAGCCAGGTCGGCGCGACGATCGTCCACCGCGTCCTTGCCCGTCTCTTCGAAGACCGTGGGGTCAAGCTGGAGCGCACCTACCAACTCAACGTCGGCGGCAACATGGACTTCTACAACATGTTGGAGCGGACTCGGCTCGAATCGAAGAAGATTTCGAAGACCAACGCCGTCACCTCGCAGCTTGATTTCAAGTTAGATCCGGACAACGTCCACATCGGCCCGAGCGACCATGTGCCGTGGCTAACTGACCGCAAGTGGGCGTTCATCCGCCTGGAGGGGCGCTCGTTCGGAGACACGCCGCTCAACGTCGAATTGAAGTTAGAAGTCTGGGACTCCCCGAACTCGGCCGGCGTGGTCATCGACGCGGTGCGCTGCGCGAAGTTGGCAATGGACCGCGACATCTCGGGGACGCTGGAGGGGCCGTCGGCCTACTTCATGAAGTCGCCGCCGATCCAGCACCACGACGAGGTTGCCCGCGAACTTGTGGAAGCATTCATCAAGGATGACGGTCGGCCCTCAGCGCTCGGCAACGTCCAGTCCACCGGCGGGCGGGCGAGCGCGCCAGCCGCCGAGCCGGCCGCCGACGCGTAGGTGCTGTTGCCCGATTGCCCTCACCCCTGCCCCCTCTCCCGCAAGCGCGAGCGGGGGTTTGGGGGTGAGGGTTGCAGTAGACATCTTGTGACCGTCGGATGATTGCGCTCTGGGGCCACATCATTGGCAGCGCCATCGTCCGGCTGTTGCCGCGCTGGGTCTGGTACCGTGTGGCCGACGTGTTACTGCCGCTGGCACTGCTCGGCTGGCCCGGCCACGTCGGGCGGGCAGCGCGGAACATGCGGCGCGTGCTCGGCTCGGCTGCCTCGGAGCACGAAGTCCGGCGGCGGGTCCGGCAGGCGTTCGGCAACTACGCCCGCTACATGATCGACCTGCTCTGGATGTCGGGGTCTACGCGCGCCGACCGCGAGGCCGCTGTCACGCTGGTCGGCTGGGAGCACGTCGAATCGGCGCTTGCCCGCGGCAAAGGGATGCTGCTGGTGACGGGCCACGTCGGTAATTGGGACCTGCCGGCAGCCGTGATGGCCGGGCGCGGCTACCCGGTGAACGTCATTGTTGAGACGCTGCAGCCGCCAGCATGGAACGAGCGCGTGCAGGGCATCCGCGAGCATGTCGGGCTGCGGGCGATCCCGATGGAGACTGGCGGGCGCGAACTGTACGCGGCCCTTCGCCGCAACGAAACCGTCGCCGTCGTCTTTGACCGACCGTTGACGGCAGGCGGGGTGACCGTCACCTACTTCGGGGCCGAGACGCGAGTGCCCGAGGGACTGGCACGTCTGGCGCTGCGGACCGGCGCGGCCGTGGTCGGTGCGGTCGGGTTGCGGCCGGCTGGCGGCCAGGGCAGCGGAGGCCAGATCGTGGCCCAGGTCAGCCCGGCCCTGGTAGCCGTGGCGACCGGTGACCGCGAGCGCGACGTGCAAGCATTGACGCAGGCGATGATGACGTGGCTAGAGGTACAGGTGCGGCAGCATCCGAGCCAGTGGTTCATGTTTCGCGACTTCTGGCCGAAGGCGGAGGGCGAACCGACCGGCAACGCGCGCCGCGTGACGAACGTTGGCGCGGCTCGGCAGACGTAGCGCCTTGACGACGCGATTGGCCCAGGCGACGGTCCTGGCGTATCGTGCTGCGATTGCGCTGGCTGGCGTAGTGCCGCCATCTGTCGCGTATCCTGTGTTGGACCGACTCGCGGACGTGGTGCGGCTGGCTGCACCTGGGGCGCGGCGGGCCGTTGCGGCGAATCTGGCGCAGGTGCGTGGCGGGCAGGCGTTCGGCGGGCGCGGCCGGCGGCACGCCTGGGCGGTGCGCGGCGTTTTCCGCCACGTCCTGCGGAACTACTACGACACGTTCCGGCTGCCGGCACTGTCCGACGCCGCCGTACGCGCGTTCGTGGACATCGACGGGCTGGAGCACCTGCGTGCTGCGCTGGCGCTCGGGCGCGGCGCAATCCTGGTGTCGGCGCACGTGAGCAGCGTGGCGTTCGCGGTGCAGGCGTTGGCGCTAGCGCTGGACGGGCACCCCGGCATCGTCGCGGTTGAGGCCGTCGAGCCGCCCGAGTTACTCGATGTGCTGCGACGCGCCAGGAGTAGCCACGGCTGGCGGTGCCGGGCACTCGGGCCGGGTCTGGCCGGCGAACTGGCGGCGGCGCTGGGCCGCAACGAGGTCGTCTGTCTGGTGGCTGACCGCGATATCGGCGGCGCGGGTATGGTGCTGGATTTCTTCGGGCGGCCGGCGCGGCTGCCGACCGGACCGGCGTTGCTTGCTCTCCGAACAGGTGCCCTAGTCGTGCCTGCATCCGTCAGCCGGCGGCCGGACGGGCGACTGAATGGGCGCATCGGCCCGCCGCTGCCCGCCACGCGAACGGCCTACTGGCGCGCTGATGTGGCCGAAATTACCCGCCGCATCACCGCACACCTGGAGTACCATATCGGCAGGTTCCCCGAGCAATGGACAGTGCTACAGCGTATCTGGGAGCATGATGTCTGATCGGGACGCCCGGCACCATCATCCGCATCGGATCAGGAACCGCTCGGCCACGGATAGCGGGCGGGCGCATCGGAGTACGCGGTGAAGATCGCCCTCGTCTCCCCGTACGATTATCCGTACCCCGGCGGGGTTACGGAGCACGTCCGGAACCTGGCCGAGCAGTTCAACATGCGCGGCCACGAGGTCCACGTGATCGCGCCGTCGTCGGCGCAGCCGGGCACGCTGCCGGCGCTGCCGGTTGTCCACCGCATCGGCCGCCCGATGTCCGTTCCGGCCAACGGGTCGGTGGCGCGGATCACCCTGCCGCTGCGGGGCTACCTGCAAGTGAAGCGGGTGTTGGCGTTCCAGGGCTTCGACATCGTGCACCTGCACGAGCCGATGATGCCGGCTTTGCCGCTGGCCGTGCTTCACCATTCGCCGGCGGTGAACGTCGGCACGTTCCACGCGTTCGGGCAGTCGAACATGGCGTACTTCTCGGCCAAGCAGATGCTGACGCCGCTGTTCAACCGGCTGCACGGCAAGATCGCCGTGTCCAACCCGGCCCGGCAGTTCGTGTCGCGCCACTTTCCCGGCGACTACCGCGTGATCCCGAACGGCATCGACTACGCGCGGTTCGCGACGCGCTTGCAGCCGATTGACCGCTTTGAAGATGACCGCCTGGACGTGCTGTTCGTTGGGCGGCTGGAGAAGCGCAAGGGGCTGGAGCATCTGCTACGGGCGTGGCCGGCCGTGCGCCAGGAGATGCCAAAGGCGCGGCTGCTGGTGGTCGGCGGCGGGCGGCGGCTGGAGACGTACCGCCGCTGGGTGCGCGAACACGGCTGGAACGAAGTCCACTTCATCGGGCACGTCTCGCAAGACGATCTGGTGCGGTACTACCAGACCTCGGACGTTTTCTGTGCGCCGTCCACCGGGCAGGAGAGCTTCGGCATCGTGCTACTGGAGGCGATGGCGGCGGGGCGGGCCATCGTCGCCTCGCGCATCCCCGGCTACGCCGAAGTGCTGGAGGACGGGGCCGAGGGGCTGCTCGTCGAGCCGCGCAGCTCGGCGGCCCTGGCAACCGGCCTGCTGCACCTGCTGCGTGATGCCGACCTGCGGCGCGCGATGGGCGAGCGGGGCCGCACGAAAGCTGCTGCGTTCGACTGGTCGCACGTGGCGGGCCGTATCCTCAGCTTCTACGATGAGACGATAGCGGCGCACCTGGACGCGCTATCGGAGCGCTCCGGACGTGTCAGCAATGGTCGCCGGGCGGTAAGCTTCTGGGCCGCGCCGAGATCGGCGCAGTAGGGGTCGGAAAACCATCGTGGCTGTCTGGATGCGCTCGGTCAAAGTCGGCTTTCGTGGGGCGGTGCAGCCGCTAGCGATGGCGCTCGCACGGGCGGGCGTACAGGCAAACTGGCTGACCTACCTGGGGTTCGTGTTGAACTGCGTGGTGGCGGTGCTGGTGGCACAGGGCTGGCTCGGCATCGGCGGGGCCATGTTCCTGATCGTGAACGCGTTGGATTTCCTTGACGGTGCGGTGGCGCGCGCGGCTGGCACCGCGGGTGCGTTCGGCGCGTTCCTCGACTCGGTACTCGACCGCTACTCCGAGGCCGTGGTATTCGTCGGGCTCGTGGCATGGTACAGCCGGCAGGACGACCTGTTGGCCGTGGTCTTCTCGGCGCTGGCGCTGTCCGGCTCGTTCATGGTCAGTTACTGCCGGGCGCGCGCCGAAGGCCTGGGGCTGGACTGCGAAGTCGGCCTGCTCCAGCGGCCTGAGCGGATCGTCGTCCTCGGCATCGGGCTGATGCTGGCCGAGTACGTCCACCCGGTGCTGCTGGTGGCGGTGCTGGTAGCGTTGGCTGTGCTGACGAACTTCACGGCTGCCCAACGGATGCGGCACGTTGCGCGGCTGTACGCAGAGCGCGCTGACAAACGGTAGCCCCGATTCGGTTGCCTACGGGCCGGCGGCGCTGCGTTTGAACCGGTCCACGAGGGTGCGCGTCAGATCCAGGTAGCGACGGCCATACGTCTTCGCCGGCTCGATCTGAGTACCCTCAAGCCACTCGTTGAAGCTGGTGATGACCACCCAGTCCGGCCGTGAGTTGATCGCGCCGGTGAACGTGCGCTCGTAGTACGCGCCGTCCTCCCGCGCGACCGCGAATGTGCCGGCCCGCTCGCGAATGCGCGTGTCGTCGTAGCCGGGCATGGCCGTCGCCGCCCACACTTTGCGCTCGCCGAGGGCGGTCGCGCGGCTGCGGACCGTCTGGCCGTAGCTGGCAAGCTGGTTCGCGGGGTTCGGTGACCAGGCGATGGAGTACGGGAAGATGCCGTCGAAGACGGTGAGCAGGTCGAAGAAGTCGCCTTCAGCCATCCATAGGGCGCGCCGCTGCGGGTCCACCTCTTCCAGCAGGCTCGTCCAGGCGCGAACGGCCGCCGCGTTCTTCGCGTTGACCCGCTGCCCGTCCGCTCCGAAGGCGCTCTTCGGGTTCCAGACCATAATGAGCGGCCGGCCATCGACCCGCAGGTAGGCCGGGTGGCTGGCGTGCATGTCCAGGGCGTGCCGCAACGCCCGCACCAGCGCGTCTCGATTCGGGAAAAACTCGTCAGAATCCGTCTCCAGCAGCAGCGCCGCCCGCGTGCCGCCTCGTTGGGCAGCCGTCAGCAGTTGCTTGAAGTTTGCTTCGGTCGGGTTGTTGTCGCGCGGGCCAAACCACGCCGACACCAGGACGTCGATTCCGGCCTCGCGCGCCCATGCGACGTGCTGGGCCGCTGTCGCCGGGTCAGACGACAGATACGGCTCGGCGGGCTGATCGGCCGTTTTGCCGCCCTCCCAGGCGGACAGGTCGTACCACGGGTAGTACAAGGCCAGCACCAGCGGCTGCCCGAGCCGTAGGTCAGTGATCGGTGGGGCGGTCGGCGTCGCGGTCGTCAGCGGCGTGCTGGTGGCGACGGTGGGCCGGCTCGGGTCGTAGATGGCACCGGCGCAGTTCTGGTTCGGTGGCTGCTGGCCCGGCCGCGTCTCCACGACATCAACCGGCCCCGTTTCGCGGGAGTCGATCCAGAAATGGCCGTCGTTGTACGGGTTGTAGACGTATAGTCGCACGTTGTCCTGCTCGCGCTCCACACGGAACAGGCAGAACACCGCTGACGTCTTGCCGAAGCTCACCACGCCGGGGTCGCCCTCCGGACCGCTCCACATGTCCGTCACTCGGTGGTTCTTGACCCACAGCTCTGGCTCAGGGGTCGCGGTCGGAGCCGGGGCGGCGGTCGGGCGAGGCGGGAGGGGCGGCGGAGTCGGTCGTGGTCCTGGCGGATTGATGACGCCGCCGCAGGCCGCCGTCACCAGCATCAGCAGGCCGACAGCGAGCGCTCGCAGCCATGTTGGCAGGCTTTGGGTGCGGCCCGGCGGGAGATGCGGTACCGCGTCCTGGAGCGCCGCACCTCTCGTCATCGGTGCGCTGTCGTCATGGTGCCGTGGTGCCATCACGGGCGCTGCCCTGAGCCGGGCGGGGTGCGAGGGTGCACAGGCAGCTCCACCGGATGCCGAACCTTGGTCACGGCTTGCACGTCATTGGACAGGCCGGTCAGTGGGCGGGATTGTAGCCGGTCGTGCGGCGGGCCAGCGCCGCCAGCACGCGTTCAACCTCGCCGACGCCTTCCAGCATCACGTCGGCCTCGGCGCGGACGGACGGCGGTCCTTCGACGCTGCCAACGCCGACCGCAAGGGTTTGTGCCGTGCCAGCAGCGCGCAGGGCGTGGAGTACCCGAAAGGCGTCAAGGTCGGTCACGTCGTCGCCAAAGAAGGCGACGGCGCGCAGGCCGTACTGTTCGACCAGTTGCCGCGTCGCCGCGCCCTTGTCCACGGGCAGCGCCGGCAGCACGTTCACCACGAGGCCGCCTCGGATCAGCCGCAGTGCCGGCGGGCCTTCGTCGGGTCCGACAAGGGGCCGAAGGGCGGCCAGGATGCGTACTTCGGCGTCCAGCGGGTCGGGCGTCAGGCGATAGTGGGCGGAGATGCTGACGCGCTTGTCCTCAACGACGATGCCCGGTTCTGGCGCAGCGGCGTGGATGGCAGCCAGCGCGGCATCAAGCGCCGGCCGGGCGGCAGCCGCTTCGGGGTGGTACTGGACCACACCCTCCACCAGCCGCTCAAGCCCGTGGTTGCCGACATAGGCTAGCCCGGTCACGTTGACCATCTGTTGCGCTCGCTCGACGGAGCGGCCCGTCACGACAGCCACCAGGGCGAGTTGCTTACTGAGGCGGCCCAGGTCGCGGCGGGTGTCCCGCTCAACGGTGGCGTCGTGGGTGTGGGCAGTGATCCGGCTGATGGTGCCGTCCACGTCGGTCAGCAGGCCGGCTGGCCGCAGAGCCATCAGCGGCTGGAGCAGGCGCACGACGCCACGAACCCGCGCCGTGCTGGCGCGGGCGTCGTCTGCGGACTCCGTCTCAGGGGGCATCAGTGCGCGGGCGTACCGGGCGCATCGAAGGCGGCTACGCGGCTGACGGTGCGCTCGCGCCGGCCTTGCCAGCGATCCAGATGTCGCGCCAGTGCTTACGGCCGTGGGCGGTGAACAGCACCAGGGCGGGCATCTTCCGCAAGATAGCGAAGTCGCGGTGAATGCGGTCGTGGCCGTGGACCGGCTTGCGGACCTCGAAGAAGCCGCTGAGGATGTCGCCGCCGCTCGTTAGCAGGGTCAGCAGCGTGACGACCCACGGCAAGTTACTGAGGACGTCCGCCTGATTGATGCGGGCTTGGAACGGGGCAGGGAACGTGAACAGGCCGTACAGCCAGACGTAGCAGACCAGCCAACTGACGATGGCCGGCAGGATGACCTGAGCAAGCCAGTACCGTGCTCGCGGTGAGTCCTCGAACACGACCGCGACCCCGATCGGGTTGATGGCGACACAGATGGTCGGGTGTCCGTGGTGCCGTGCAATCAGCACATGGGTCAACTCATGTAGAGCGACCAAAGCAAGAAAACCGAGCACGAGCCAGGCGACGAGCTCAGGCGGCATGCCGCACCTCCGTAGTGGTTAAGGAACGGGGCCAGGGGACACGCGGGGATGGCCGTCGTCCGGACATCAGAGTCGCATTGCCGGCGCCGCTCAGGCAGTCGGAGTGTACGGAAGGTCCGCCGAATCCGACAACCGATTGTACGGAGAATTGCTGTTCAGGCGAGGTGATCCGTGAACCGCGCGGCTGCGATGCTGCCGACCGTCCATACCCTGACCAGATGAGCGGCTGTCCCTTGACCGGCCCGGACAGCAGGCTGGCCGTCCTATGTAACAGTTTAGGTGCTGTCTGGAGGCCGTCCCGATTCGGCCCCCGTAGTCCGTTATGCATCTCGGAGCCCACTGGACATGCCGACAAGCGGGTGTGCAATCGGCGGGCTGGCTCTGGTATTCTTCTATGCGCGATCCCCGATAGCTCAACGGTAGAGCACCCGGCTGTTAACCGGGTTGTTCCAGGTTCGAATCCTGGTCGGGGAGCCACCAAGAGGCCGCAGGACATGTTCCTGCGGCCTCGCTTGCTGTCAGCAGGCAACGTTGGTTTCTTGCCGGCGCTGGATGCGCCGGCGGTCCAGTTCACGGCGCAGGCTCTCTTCGCCGCGCGCCATCGCCCAGCGGTGGTTCCATGCGAACAGCGGCTTGAGCACCGGCGAAAACCACTTAAGCAGCGGCTTCTCGGCGCGAATCTGCCAGTCGTAGGTGATGTCGGCCTGGGCGCCGTCCTGCACGAACGTCCACTCGCCACGCCCGACGAAGTCACCGAACGCCTCAATGACGTAGCCATGCGGCGGGCGCGAACCCACCACCCGAAACGACCAGGTGAGGGTGTATGGCAGCCGGCCGCGCGTGTGCAGCCTGACGACCTTGCCGATGCCGTGCTCGTCGCCCGGCTCCAGCGTCTCGACCTTCAGGTAGACGGACGGCCACCAGCGCGGCAAGTCCTCAGCCGCGCCGAGCACTTCCGCGACTTCTCCAATGGTGGCGGCCACCCGCCAGCGGCTGACGAAGTGGTAGACGTTTGCGGACATACCGCGCGTACCCTCCAAACATCATACGTTCGCAAGCCGCCAGGGGTTGACATGAGTTTGTTACTTTACCGTGACGCTCTTGGCGAGATTGCGTGGCTTGTCCGGGTCGTGGCCGCGCAGCAGTGCCAGGTAGTAGCCGAGCAACTGCCCGGGGATCGCCTGCACGATGCTGCTGGCTTCGCTCAGGTCAGCGTGGGGAACATGGAAGTCAAAGGCGTCGTCCTCGCGCGGACCAATCCCGATGACGGTGGCCCCGCGTGCTCTGACCTCCATCGCCCCGGACAACAGGTCGTCGCGCGTCTCGTCGTTGGGGGCCAGCGCGATGCATGGCGACCCCGGCTCGATCAGTGCGATGACGCCGTGCTTCAACTCGCCGCCCGCGAACCCCTCGGCGTGCACGTAGCTGACTTCCTTAATTTTTAGCGCCGTTTCCAGGGCCATCGGGTAACTGGGTCCGCGCCCGATGATGTACATGTGCTCGCGCAGGTAGATCTGGTCGGCAATCTGGCGTATGTAGTCCCGCCGCCAGTCCGACAGCATCGCCTCGATCTCCGTGGCCGCCTGCTCCAGCAAGTCGGCAGCCTGCTCAATGCGCCCGTCGAGTGCGTAGGCCGTCAACAACAGCACCGCGAGTTTGGCCGTGAAGCTCTTGGTCGCCAGCACGCAGCGTTCCGGGCCGGCCCCCAGCAGCACCACATGATCGGCCAGGCGGTACAGGGTCGAGCCTTCGACGTTGGTGACGGCGGCGAGGGTCGCGCCTCGCCGTTTGGCCCCGCGCACCGAGTCGATCACATCGATGGTCTCGCCGCTCTGCGACAGCGCAATCGCCAGCGCGCCCGGCCCGAGGAACTTTTCCAGATAGCCGAATTCCGAGCCGTTGGCGTAGAAGGCGCGCCGGCCCGCTACCCGCGCCAGCAGGTACTGACCCGCCATCGCGGCGTGGGCGGCGGTGCCGCAGCCCACGAGGTGGGTCTCGTTCGCCTCGCGGATCAGGCCAGCGAGCGCCCGGGCATCGTCCAGGCGCTCGCGGGCGATACGGCGCAGGACGTGTGGCTGCTCGTGGATCTCCTTGCTCATGAAGTCGGGGAAGCCCTGAAGGTCGGCCTGCTCTGCCGACCACGACACCTCCGTGATCTCCGGCGTGATCGTCTGGCCCGTCGCCACGTCGTAGACGGCGATGCCGTCCGGTGTCAACAAGGCCGCCTGATTCTCGTCCAGGAATGTCATCTGCCGGGTGTGCTCCAGCAGCGCGGCATAGTCCGACGCCAGCAACATGCCGTCCGTTGCCCAGCCGAGCGTCATCGGTGACCCGTTCTTGGCGGCAGCGAGGCACCCGCTCCGTACTTCCAGCGCCGCGATGGCGTTCAGCCCTTTGAGCTGCCGGAACGTCGTCATCACTGCCTGGATCAGGTCTTCGGCGCTGTCGCCCAGCCGCGCGCACTCCTCTTCGAGCAGATGCGCCACGACTTCGGTGTCCGTCTCCGACACGAATGTGTGCCCGCGATCACGCAAGTCGCGGCGCAGTTCACGATGGTTCTGGACAATGCCGTTGTGGATGATCGCCAGGCGACCGGTGCAGTCGAGGTGGGGGTGGGCGTTCTGATCGGTGACGCCGCCGTGGGTGGCCCAGCGCGTGTGTCCGAGGCCGACGTGGCTGGCCGGCAGCGTCGTCTCAGCCTGCCCGATCTTGCCGGTCCGCTTCTCGACGACGATCTTGCCGTCTTTCGGGACCGCGATGCCCCACGAGTCGTAGCCACGATATTCCAGTTGCTTCAGCCCGTGTAGCACCATGCCTGGGGCGTCAGAGCGTGCGCCAACGTAGCCGAAAATGCCGCACATAGGCACCGGCCTCCTTGTGGTGAGGCGAGGGCTACGTCGGGGTACGTCGCAACGGCACCACAGCAGCGGGCATGAGGCCGCCTGCTGGGCAGGGACAACGACACGAGAGACATGCTCCCGCGACACCTCGAACGGCATTTGTCAGGACGTCGCCGGCCTGGTTTGCTCCGTTCGTCACGACTGTGTCAGCCGGGGGGCCATCCGCCGAATCCTTCGATCGACCCCCACCTCGTCACTCGGCAGTGTCAGCTACATGGCTGGCGCTGTCGGGCCTGGCGCTGGCTCTTTGGTTGTCCGGTCCGCTGTAGCGTCTCCGTGCGTGGCCGCCGCCAGGATGCGCCGACTGTACCACCGTCCGGCGCGCTGCACCAACAAATGCGACGACAACCGCTCGTTTGACACGCAGCGGGTGAGCGCAGCACCATGAGGACAGACCGATGGCGCGCCCGTCTCTACCTGATGGAGGCGGGCACGCCTGATGGCGAATGATGGCGTGCGCCGCGCGGAACGACCCGCGTTGGCGACGATCCCGCAGGCTGGAGTTCGGCAATGCGACTCGTGACGTTCCAGGATGGAGCAGGTGCCCGCATCGGGGCGATGATCGGCGACGACCAGATTCTTGATCTGGCAGCGGCGGCCGGCGTGCCCAGCACAATGCTGGAGTTCATCGACGCTGGCGCAGCGGCGCTGGCAAGCGCACAGGCGGCCGTTGACGGCGCGACCGGCAGCAAGACGCTGATCGCGCGAAGTGGCGTCAAGCTGCTGGCCCCGATCCCGCGCCCGCGCAAGAACGTGTTTGCGCTGGGCCTGAACTACGCCGACCATGTGGCCGAAGGTGCCCGCGCCGCCGGCCGCGAAGTGAAGCTGCCGGAGTACCCGGTCTACTTCACCAAGGCCGTCACCTCGGTCATCGGACCAGAAGACCCGATCCCGTACGACGCGCGGCTGTCGCCCCAGTGGGACTGGGAGGCCGAACTTGCGCTGGTGATCGGCACCGGCGGGCGCGACATCGCGAAGGCTGACGCCCTGAGCCACATCTTCGGCTACACCTGCCTCAACGATGTATCCGTGCGTGATGTGCAGCGGCGGCACGGCGGCCAGTTCTTCAAGGGCAAGAGCACCGACGGCACCTGCCCGATTGGCCCGTGGATCATCACCGCCGATGAGATCCCCGACCCGAGCGGTCGGGCAATCAAGACGCGCGTAAACGGCGTCACCAAGCAGGATTCGAACACGAAGTACATGATCTTCGACGTGCCGACAACCATCGAGTCGCTGTCGGCGGGCCTCACGCTCGAAGCCGGCGACATCATCGCGACCGGCACCCCGGACGGCGTCGGATTCGCCCGGACCCCACCCGAGTGGCTGGTGCCCGGCGACGTGGTCGAAGTCGAGGTTGAGGGCGTCGGGGTTCTCAGCAACCGCGTCATCGACCGGTGGGCCTAGCCCGTTGAGCCTGGACGACCTGTTGCTGCTACCGCGCTCTGGGGGCGGCACGGACGCGACGCCGGTCTCGCGCGTGCGGGCCGGCGTTGACGCGGCCTCGGTGGACCCGCGCCACGGCGAAGACCTCGTGTGCCTCTACGATCAACAAGACCCGACCGGCGGACAGGTCGTGATGGGCCGGGCGGGTCTGCTGCTGGCAAGCTTGCTCGACGGTGAGCGGACCGTGGTGGCGGTCGGTGCGGCGTTTGCGCTGCGGACTGGCAGCAATTTGCCGCCGGCCGATCTCGCCGCCTTCATCAAACAGCTAGACGAGGCCGACCTGTTGGACAGCCCACGCTACCGCGCCCGCCAGCGCCGCACCGCCGACGGGTTCCGGGCGTTGCCGTCGCGGCCAGCCGTCCACGCCGGCGGCGCGTATCCCGGTGACCCTGACGTACTCAGCGCGTATCTCAATGCGCGCTACACCATGCCCGGTGGCCCAGGTATGTCCCCCGGCCCGGTCACCCGGCCGACGCCGCGCGCGCTGATCGCACCGCACATCGACCTGCACCGAGGCGGGCACTCCTATGCCTGGGGGTATCGTGCCCTGGCCGAGAGTGAGCCGGCCGAATTGTACGTGCTGCTCGGGACCAGTCACCAGCCGATGCGGCAGGCGTTCGCGGCGACGCGGCTGCCGTACGACACGCCCTTCGGCCCGGTGACCGGCGACCTGGACTTTCTGGAGCGGTTGCAGCAGCGTGCCCCCATCGACATCTACGAGGACGAATTGGCGCACCGCCGAGAACACGCGCTGGAGTTCCAGGCGGTGTATCTGCGGCACCTCGGGCACACCGGGGGCGGGGATGACGGCGCTGGTGGCCCGGCAGCCGTCGTGTCGATCCTCTGCGTGCCGCCGTATCGTCTGCCAGCCGGCCGCACTCCGCGCGAGGACGCCGCGACGGAAGAGGTGTTGCAGGCGCTTGCTGAGACGGTGGCCGAGGACGGCCGGCGCATCTGTATCATCGCGGGGGCCGACTTCGCACACGTGGGGCCGCAGTTTGGCGACCCCGCGCCGGTCGATCAGCGATTCGCGGATCATGTGCGGGCTGGCGACCTCGCCATGCTGGAGCAGGTAGCGGCCAGCGACCCGGACGGCTTCTACCGGCAGGTAGTCGAGGAGCCGCGCGGCCCCGGCATGGCCGGCGACAGCATGGCTGTGGGCGGCCCGCGCCGCATCTGCGGCCTCGCGCCGATGTACGCGACACTGCGGCTTATCGAAGGCCGGCGCGGCACAGCGGTACACTACGATCAGTGGATCGACAAGGGTGGGGCCGGTTCGGTCACATTCGGCTGCGTCCTCTTTGACCGCTAGCTGACTGCCTCTTGTTGCTGGCCCAATTCAACAACCGTGGACACGACGATGCCCCCTCGACGCACTGCCCAGGCTGAGCCGCTTTCCGACGAGGAGCGCGCCATTCTCGAAGAGCAAACCCGCCGCAACCTCGACGGCATGGAGCTCGAGGCGACGGGGCGGATGGACCTTGCCATCGAGTTGTACGAGCAGAACGTGAACGACGGGTTCGCGGGAGACTGGCCGTACAGCCGCCTGGTGCTGGTCTACGAGCGGCAGGGAGCGCACGAACAGGCCGAGCGTGTGCTTCGGCGCGCCATCGAGGTGACAAAGGCCGACCGGCGCCGGCCGGCCTCGGACCGGCGCGGCGTGCTGGACGGTTTGCAGGGACGCCTCCGCGTGCTGAAGAAATCGGCGCAAGCTGCGAAGAAGGCGGGAGCAGATGCCACACGCAGGGGCCACTCGTTCGTGCCGCTGCCGATGATCGACGCGCGGGGCTGACCGCCGAATGCTCGTCACGCTGCCGTCGAATCGCGGACCATTCATCGAATCTATGCACAGACAGTTTGATTGCAGCCTCAAGGAGCCACACCAATGTTTGTCGCCATCAATCGCCTGACGATGCCGGCCGAGTACGGCAGCCACCTCGAAGGCGCGTTCACGAAGAACGCCAGCGGCATGGCTGGCGTCGCAGGATTCGTCTCGTTCGACCTGCTGCGCTCCGAAGCAGGAGGCGAATACCTCGTCGTGACGAAGTGGGAAGACAAGGCGTCGTTTGAGGCGTGGCGCGAGGGTGACGCATTCTCGAAGGCGCACGGTGGCGTCAACCCGAACAGCCCCGTCAAGTCGGAACTGGGCCAGTACGACATTGTGGTCAGCCGGCCATAGCTGCCGCGCCGAGCCAGCCGCCGATGCCGTCTGATCCGTTCCAGCCACCGCCAGCGTCCCGACACCCAGCCGGTCATCCCGGCGCGTTCGCCGTGGTGAGGGTGGCCGAGATGCGGGCGCTGGAGGCCGCCGCAATGGCGGCCGGCACCCACGAGCGCGTCTTGCAGGAGCGGGCGGGCCTGGCGGTGGCCGACGTGATCGAGGAGGAATTGGCAGCAGCAGGCCGGGAGGCGGGAAGCCAGCCGTGCGTGGTGGTGGTGCTCGTTGGGTCGGGGAACAACGGCCGCGACGCCGCTGTGGCAGGCCGCCGACTCGCCGCGCGCGGCTGTGTCGTACAAATCTGGTCCGGCTCGCGCTGCCCGCTATCCGTCGATGAGCAGCGCGACATGCGAGCCGAGGGCATCCTGTTCGGCCGCTTCGACGAGTATTTCTCCGGTACCGCCGGGCGCTTCCTGGCCGCTGCCCTTGACGCAGCCGACTACGTGATCGACGGGCTGCTCGGTGTGGGCAGTCACGGGCCGATGCGCCCCGAGTACGAGGTCGTGGCGAAGCTGGTGCAGACTAGCCGCCTGCTCAACCAGCGGCGCGTCGTGGCGGTGGACGTGCCGAGCGGCATCGACGCCGACACTGGCGCCGTGCCCGGCTCGGTCATCTCGGCTGACACGACAGTGACGTTTGGGGCGGTCAAGGCGGGGCTGCTGCGTTTCCCGGCCGCTCAGCACGTGGGCCGTCTGGCGTTACGGCCCATCGGGCTGCCGGCCGGCCTGACTCAAGCGCTGCCGGTCCACATCCTCGACGAAGCGACCGTGCGCCCAATGGTGCCCGCGCGTCAGCTTGACGCCCACAAGTACCGTCTAGGGCGGGTGCTGGTGGTTGCGGGGTCTGACCAATACGTCGGCGCGGCCTGCCTCGGCTCGGAGGCGGCAGCGCGCGTCGGCGCTGGGCTGATCGGCCTCGTCTCGACCGAAGCCGTCAAGCGGGTGCTGGCGACGCGCTTGCCTGAAGCGACCTACCCGCTCACGCTGTCCGACCTGGACACCGACGCTGACGCAGCGGCCGATGCTGTGACCGCACTGCTGCCGGAGCAGGCGGCGTTGCTCATCGGGCCGGGCATCGGGCGCGCGGCGTCCACCGATGGGTTCGTGCGGCGGCTGCTGGTTGCCAATGCGGCGCTCGCAACGCCTGTCCCGGCCGTCATCGACGCTGATGCCCTGAGCCTACTGGCCGGCTGGGGCCGCTGGTGGGAGCAGATCGGTACTGGCAACGTCCTGACGCCCCACGCAGGCGAGATGGCCCGCCTGTTGGCCTCTGACGCTGACCTCGGGACGGTTGAAAACGAAGCGACCTGGGAGACGGCGCGGCGGGCGGCTCAACGCTGGCGGCAGGTGGTCGTGCTGAAGGGGCCGTTCACGACCGTAGCGCACCCGGACGGTCAGGCGTGGGTCTGGCCGCACGCGAACCCGGCCCTGGCGACGGCGGGCACCGGCGACGTGCTTGCCGGCCTCTGCGCGGGCCTCGCGGCGCAGCGGCGCGGTGGCTGCTCGCTCGATGCTGCGCTGCTGGCGGTGGTGGTCCATGGGAACGCGGCCCGCGCGGCGCTGGACGCCGGCGGCGGACTCACGCTTGTGGCCTCAGACCTGTTGCCCGAAGTGTCGCGCGTGCTCCACACCCTTGCGTCTGCAGCGGCGCGTCGCTAGCCTCATCATTCGCCCGCCGCCGACAGTTCCCGACACAGCCGGTTCTGGATGTTCTCCAAAGGACAATTTGCCGACAGTCGAGCGGTTGGTGTCCTGAGGGGTCTTGCCTCTCCGTCGCCAAAGCCGTATACAGGAGCAAGCGTCGATCACGGGGCGACGCGCGCGTGGAGGCGCTCATGAAGATCCGTTTCTGGGGGACGCGCGGGTCGATCCCGTCGCCGGGTCCTCGAACGGTTCGCTACGGTGGGAATTGCTCCTGTGTCGAGGTGCGGACGTCGGACGGCGAGCTGTTTATCATTGATGCCGGCACCGGCATCCGCGAGCTTGGCATCTCGCTGATGGCGAAGCAGCCGATTGACGCCCACATCCTGCTCAGCCACACCCACTGGGACCACATTTCGGGCTTCCCGTTCTTCCCACCGGCGTTTGCGCCGGGGAATACCATCACGATCTACGCCGCGCGTAACATCGACAAGCGGCTTGAGGACGTGATGGCCGGGCAGATGGAGTACACGTACTTCCCGGTCACGCTGGGCGACCTGCCCGCCGAGATTAACTATCGCGAGTTGCTGGAAGAGACGTTCCAGGTCGGGCCGACGCGCATCACGACCCACTACCTAAACCACACGTCCATCTGTATGGGGTACCGCGTAGAGTCAGGCGCTAAGAGCCTCGCCTACGTCAGCGACCACGAGCCGTACGGGCTGGCGCTGTTCGGGTCCGACCCGCCGGCCGAGCGCATCGGGCGTGGCCTGCGCGATGGCGTGGTGCACGTGGGGGACCGCCGCCTGATCGAGTGGATTCGCGGGGTTGATCTGGTGATTCAGGACACCCAGTACACGCCAGACGAGTACCCGAAGAAGATCGGATGGGGCCACGGCAGCGCCGACTACGTGACGGACGTGGCGATCATGGCGGGCGCGCGGCGGCTGGCGCTGTACCATCACGATCCACTGCACGACGACGACACGGTGGACGAGATCGTGCGCTACTGTCAGGCGCGGGTGGCCGAGGCCGGCGCGACCCTCGATGTGTTCGCCGCCGCTGAGGGCCAGGAAGTCGATCTGTAGGCGCACGTGTCAATCAGACACCGGCCATGACTACTGCCTGCTGGCACGGCCCCTGCATTACTGCTGTGCAACGCAGGCTTTCCCCGAGCTTACGAGGGAGGAGTGGCTTCGATGACTGATCTATTGCAGGCGCGACCGCGCCTCCTGATTGCCGAAGACGATGCGGTGCTGGCAGAGACGATGCGCAACATCCTGGAAGAGGACTTTGCCGTCGATATGGCTGCCAACGGTGACGACGCCGTGACTCAGGCGCAGAACGGCCGCCACGACGTGCTGGTGATCGACGCGCGGATGCCCGAGATGGATGGGTTCGACGCCTGCCGCGCGCTCCGACTCGATCCGCGAACCGCCCACATGTCGATCATCATGGTGACGGGCGGCACCGAGCCGGGTCTTGCCAGCGCCGCGTTTGATGCTGGCGCGACGGATTATCTGTCGAAGCCGTTCAGCATCTCCCAGTTACGAACCAGGGCGCGCACGCTGCTGCTGCGCCACCGCGCCAGCTGATGCCGCGCCACCGTCAACGTCACGGCTAAGTCAGCGCCGGGTCCGCGATCCCTGCCTCGGCGAACCCCTTCGCCCGCAACAGGCACGAGTCGCACGTGCCGCACGGGCGCGAGCCGCCAGCGTAGCAACTCCAGGTGTGCACCAGCGGCGCACCGGCGTCCAGCGCTGCCCGCACGATCTCGGCCTTCGTCATGGCGATCAGGGGCGTCTCAACGCGAATCGGTACGCCATACTGCGTGCCGAGTTTGCTGCCGAGCCGCAGTGTTTCCGAGATCGACTCGTAGAATTCCGGGCGGCAGTCAGGGTACCCACTGTAATCGAGCGCGTTCGCCGCAATAAATAGGCGGGCCTCCAACGTGGCCGGATTGGCCCCGCACCGCTCGATGGCGTCCAGCGCTTCGCTCTCCAGGTACGCCGCACCCAGCGTCACAAACAGCGTGTTCCGTAGCGGCACGTAGGTGATCGGGATGTCGGCAGCCATCGCTTCAGCGGACCGCTCGGCCGGCAGCGCGAACCGCCCAGGCTGCGTCAGCGCGGAGTACCAGGCGAGGTCTCGGAAGAACGTCAGATCGACGATGCGCTGTTTGATGCCCAGGGCCCGGGCCACCAGCGTGGCCGACTCTACCTCGCGGGCGTGTGCTTGCCCGTAGTGCACCGTTACGGCAGACAGGTCGTACCCCTGGCTGATCGCCATGGCCGCCGCCGTGGTCGAATCGAGGCCACCAGAGAGCAGCACCAGCCCGAGCCTGGTCGTCATACTGAGTCTCCTTCTGCTGCGTCCGCCGCACCGCGTTTCGGACTCTCCGATTCAATCCGCACGTCCTTCAAATGGCCACACCGAACATGCGCTTGGTCTTTCGCTATCATGGTGCCGTGATTGCTGATCGCAGGAGTGAAAGCGGTGGCCATGCGCCTGACGCCAGCGCGACGGCGCTGACCAGCCGGCACGCGGTTGCGTCCCCGCGAGTCGAGGACAGCCACTGGATGCCAGAGATTGACGGCCTCCGGGCAATTGCTTGTCTGGTCGTTGTTTACGACCATTTCACACCGTGGGGGGTGTTCTGGCGCCTGCTCACGCGTGGGTGGCTCTATCCTTTCTGGGACAACACTGCCAAGACGATTGCCATTGGCAGCATGGGCGTGATGCTTTTCTACAGCATCTCATCGTTCTTACTCACCTACTTAGCCGTCCGTGAATGGATCGCTAACGGTCACTTCAGCCCGAAACAATTTTTGATACGCCGAACGTTACGGATCTGGCCGCTCTACTACACCATCTTGCTTGCCTATGTCGGTCTGGCATTCCTGGCAAAGACACAGTTCCCGGGCCAGGAGCGCATGGTCGATCCAGCAGGATGGTTTTGGGGTGCCATTGTCGTCTACCCGTTGTTCCTGCAGAATTGGTTCACGCCGGGCTTGCCCGAGGCCGGCATCCTCTGGAGTCTCGCCATTGAGGAGCAGTTCTATCTGGTCTTCCCCTGGGTAATGCTGCTGATCTTCCGTCGCCGACTTGATCCCGCGTGGGTCGTCGGAGGACTGATCCTGGTGACATTCGCCTTTACCTCCCTGTTCGTCTTCGGATTCCGCACCGAGGTCGGGCTGTACTATTCGACGCCGACCTTTTTCGCGATCTTCGCGCTAGGTGCTGCCGCCGGCTGGGCCTTTGCCCTGAACGGACCGACCTGGGCACGCTTGAGCGATGTCTTTCGCCGGCATCGGGTGCCGCTCGGTTTGCTCCTGCTTGTTGGCATCGGCGTCGCCGGCTACCGTGGCAACGACCGATTCTTCCCGCCATATACGCTCTTGACCCCGCCGACGTTCCTCGTCCTTGCGGCCTGTTTTGCGGGATCAATCGTCTGGATCCTGTCGAATCGCGAGTCGTTAGTTGCCCGTATTCTCAAGTCGCGCGTCATGCGCGACCTGGGATTTCTCTCGTTTGGCATCTACATGTGGCACACAATCGTGAAAGTCTTGATCTTCTATCGGGTGCAAGATGTAGATCTATCGAAGTTTCCCACGGACGCCCGATTCGCCATGATCTTCGTTTCCTACATCCTGGGTTCGGTGGCCCTGGCGACACTCACATACTGTTGTGTTGAGCAGCCATTCTTGCGCCTCAAGGATCGGTTCAGCGCCTCGGGACCAATCCGCGAAGGCACGCCACCGCGTGGCTCGCGGGGCACTACGCGATTCCTCGTCTGGTACTTCGCCTTGCCTGCTACGGGCGTCATCATCATCGAAGCGATCTTTCGCCAACACCTACGTTGAGCAATAGGTCGGCGGCGGTGTGCGTTGGGCGGACAGCTCATGCTTCCATCCGCGCTTCTGCAAGGTCAAGGTCGCGCTGCACCCGGTACAGCACACGGTCAGCTATCGCGCCGTCGTCGTGCAGGCTGATGACGGCACCGCGCTCAGCCTCAATGACCGCGCGGAAGATCTCCTGGTGCTCGAACCACTCATCGTCCACGGCTGAGATTCCGTTGCTGGCGATCGGCTGCTGGACATGGCGGGCGCGGTGTTCGTAGCGTGCCCGCAACTGGTCAACCAACTCGCGGTGGGTCGGCCACTCTTGCTCCAGGTCGTCCAGGCGGGCCAGGGCGGCCTCGGCGGCGGCAGCGCGCGCGTACGCCTCTTCCCGTTCCTCGCTGCCATCGGCGCTCAGGCCTGGCGCTCGGATCAGGGGCGGCAATGTCAGCCCCTGCCCAACCAGCGTCACCAGGATGACCGTGAACGTCAGAAAAATCAGCGGTTCGCGGCCCGGGAACGGGTCGCCACTGACGACGGTGACGGGCAGGGCCAACGCCGCCGCCAGCGACACAACGCCGCGCATGCCCGACCAAGACAGCATCATCGTCCATTGCCAGGGCGGCGACGGGTCACGCCGGCGCAGCCTGGGCGAGAGCAAACGCGGCAGGTAGGTGGCGGGGAAGACCCAAACGAATCGTGAGACGATGACGGTCAGGCTGATGAGGATACCGACCAACACCAGTTCCCCGATTGGTCGCCCGAGCCGAGCCAGGATCGTGGGGAGTTGCAGGCCAATCAGGACAAAGACGAGGCCGTTCAGCACGAACTCGAACGTCCCCCAGACCGCCCGCCCCTGCAAGCGCGTCTCCGATGCCGCCTCGCCAGTCAGGGCGCGCGGCCAGGCCCAGCCCAGGTACAGGCCGGCGGCAACCGCCGCCAGCAAGCCCGAAGCACCGAGTTGCTCGGCCGGCAAGTAGGCAGCGTACGGTGCCAGCAGCGAGATCGTGATGCTGGCGACCGGATCGTGTACGCGCTTCCAGATTTGCGCGACCGCCCAGCCGACCGCAAGGCCCAGCACGACGCCTCCGGCAGCCACCACCACGAACAGCACGCCCCACTCGGCGAACGAAAACGCGCCCGTCACCGCAGCGGCGACGGCTGCTCGGTAGGCGATCAGGCCGGTCGCGTCGTTGACGAGGCTTTCGCCTTCCAGGATTGTCACGATGCGGCGCGGCACGCCCAGCCGATGAAAGATGGCCGACGCAGCTACGGCGTCTGTCGGCGAGACAATGGCCCCCAATGCGAAGGCCACCGGCCAGCCCAAGTGCTCAGGTGATCGTGCGCGCAGCGTCGCCCGTCGCCCGTCACCCGTCACCCGTAACCCGTCACCCGTCACCCGTCACCCGTCACGATTGTCTGGTGAGCGGTGTCCGGAATGAGACGTCTGGCGTGCCCGGTCGCCGTACTGCCAATGCTAGGCTCGTCGGGCGCGACTCACCAGCCACGCTGGCACGGGGGCCGCGACCGCGCAACCCGGAGGTTCTCGCATGGTCAT
>JBBQBU010000025.1:0-22297 GCA_038318015.1 Chloroflexota bacterium
GGTGTCAGGCCAGGCATCCTGGACGCCGACATCGGGGCGATATGGCTCGATTCGGTTTCGTCATCTCGCGGCGCGACCGGCCCCTCCGCGAACTCGCGTCCCGCGTCAATGGCCGAGCGGTCGCCCACCGCTGATGGAGTCCGAGCCGCCGCCACCCAGCCTCCTGGCTGCCTGCCCGGGCTGAGCACCGCTGTATCCGGGTCATGCGTCGCTGTGTTCAGACCGAGAGCCGTAGGCCAGCCCTCGGGCCGCCAGCAGAAGCCGATCCGCGCCACCACTGCGAATGCCGCCCCGACCGCGATCAGCAGCCAGAACAACGCCAGCGAAGCCGGCTCTTCCCAGAGCCACGCCGCCAAAGACACCGCCAAGATCGCCAGCCCGCCACCGACCATTAACGCTTCAGGCTCAGCCAGCGTGAGGCTCAGTGCGGCGGCCGGCGCCGCAGCAGCAGGCAACTCGGCCGGGTTCCCGACGGCCGCAACGCAGGCAGCCGGACGCGCGGCGAGCGTGCCGGAAGCGGCAGGCGGCTCAGCGTGTGCGGCAGGCGGCTCAGCGTGCACGACCGGTGCGGCAGGCGGCTCGGCGGCAGGCGCGTCAGGGTCGCCCGTTTCGTCGCCGCCAATCCGGCCACGCATCACAATGGCCGCGCCTAGTAACAGCACCGCTAGGCCAGCGATCACGTACCCGCTGTAGTTCGCCAGATCCTGCATCGTGCCGATACGATAGGGCAGCAGCAGCCCACCAGGACAGCGGCCAGGTCACATTCCGCGCTCAGCGCCACACCCGTAACCCAGCACCCAGCACCCAGCACCCAGCACCCAGCACCCAGCACCCAGCACCACTATCGCGCTGGCGGCACAGTGTACACGGTGAACATCAGCCGGCCGTTGCCGGCGTTGACGCGCCGTTCCTCGCCGGCTGGCAACTGCGCCGCAATGGCGCGAAAGTCGGCCGTGTGGTTGTCGAGGACGATCAGCTTGATGCCTTGGCCGTCCGAGGGCGGCGGCGTGAAGTCGGCGGCAGCCTTCAGGTTTGTGGCAGGGACGCCGCGAGCAATGAACCTGATCGCGTCGTGGTTCGGATCGAAGGCCGGAGAGGTCAGGAAGTAGACGTGGTAGACGCCGGCATCATGGGCGATCTCGCGGGCCACTTCCGCCTGTTCGGCCAGTTCGCCTCGCGAGTTGTACTCGTAAAAGTACGTCGTCACGTTGGCGGCCAGCAGCCACAGCGCCACGGTCGTGCCAGCCGGCACCGCCAGCCACTCGACGCGGCCGACCGGCAACACCCGCAAGAGTTCCCAAACGCGCGCGAGCAGCACCCCGCCGAACAGGAACGCGGCGGGCGTCATGATGAGGATGCGCTGCCCGGAGATCGCACCGAGCGTGAGGACGCTGCTGAAGATCAGGCCAAGACTGAACCAGAGCAGCACCGAAGCCTCGTGGTAGCGGCGCGGCCGTGACAGCGCCGCACCCAGGCCAAGCCAGACCAGCGCCGCGGTGACGACATCGAAGTTCGGCGTGTTACCGGAGTAGAAGCCGCCCTGATCCCCGGCCCGGATGAACAGGTTGAGTGACCGCCGCACCTGCTCGGCCAGCAACGCCGGCAGCGCGCCCGGCAGCGTCGCCCCGTCGCCGAGAATCTGCCGGGCATAGCTATCCTGGAAGACCGACACTTCCGAGAGGCGGCCAGAGAAGCGGGCCGGGAACTCTAGGAAGTGTGCCCCGAGCGGCGCAAAGATGACGATGAACCCGAACCCAAACGCCGCCGCCTGCCAGACGTTGATGCGCCGCGCCTGCCAGAGCAAGAGCAACAGCGGAGCCGCAATGATGGGGATGACACGCGAGCCGTAGTAGAAATATTGCGCGAAGCCGCACGTCAAACCGGCCAGGAACAGCAGCGTCCAGATGCCACGCCGGTTGGTCTCGGTCGGTGCCACTACAGCCACCTCGGCACCGTCGCGCGGTCGGCCGCGCTCGTAGGCCAGGGCCAGCAGAAACAGCGTGAGCGTTATCAGCGGCACGGACTCGATGACGAAAGTACCGAGGCGGCTGTAGTGGTTCTGGAGATGGCTCACCACGTAGAGCCAGGCCGCTAAGGCACCCGCCGGCGCGCCCCAGCCGACCCGGCCAATAGCGTAGACCACTGGCACGCCCAGGGCACCGAAGAAGACGCCCAGCATCCGCAGTCCGAAAGCATCGGTGCCGAACAGCCACATCGACAGCGCCACCATGTAGGTGTAGACGTACGCCTGCGGCCACTCGGCATCGACCGCCAGCAGCGGAGCAAGCTGGCCGTTCAGAATCTTGAGGCCCATGCGCCCGACGATGCCCTCGTCGCCGTGCATCATCAGCGGCACGGTGTCGAGGTGGTAAACCCGCAGCGCGAACGCGACCAGGGTCATCACCAGGACTGTCCCGATCTCTGGCCGGTGGTCGCGCGAGGCGGCGGCCCGCAGCGCGTTGCGAATGTCGGCCACGCTGATGCCGTCCAGGAGCGGGCCGAGCGCCACGACCGCAGCAATCGCCAGCAGCCAGCACAGCGCCGACAGGATGCTCAGCGTCGTGGGCGAGGCCAGCCCAATCGACAGCAGGCAGAAGCCCAGCGCCATCGCCGCCGCCGTCAGGGCCGTCGATGATGGGGCGGGTACGGTCCAGGATGTACGGTCCAAGAGCAATCGCCACGGCTGGCCGCGCTCCGGCTGCTCGTCGCCACAGACGCCGAGCAGCGCCAGCATCACGACGGCACTGGACAGGGCAACGAGCGCCAAACTTTGCTCGAACAGGCCCACGCTAACCAGCACGACCGCGAAAAGCAGGCTGGCGAGGCGAATGATCACGGCGAACGGTCCTTCAGCGAAGCCAGACTACCGGGCAACGACGGCAGCGCACCCCGGGCGCGCTTCGGCACCATCCGGGCGGGCGCAGCGAGACGCGCCCGGAATGTAGCAAATTGCTGCCGTCGTCGCGCGCCCGCCGTCGGCACCAACATCCTCACACGTCGCGTACGCCCCACACTGGCGAATCAGCGTTTCGCCCCTACGAGGTCCGCACGTCTCGCCTCGTCCTCGATGTGGGCGCATGGCGACCATGCCCCTGATAATCTGTTGGTTCGCCCAGGAGACGATTGTCGCGTGCGCTTTCTCGCTCGCTCGGTGGTGCGCCTGCCGGCCCTCATCATCGGGTTCCCGCTGCCATTTCTCGCACTGATCCTGGCGCTAGCCGGGCAGTCGGCCGTCACTGGCCGGCCTACGGCGTGGCACGGCTGGCTGTTGCTGGCTGCCGGCGCGGCGGTGCTGGCGTTGGCGGCCCGTCGCGTGAGCCGTCGTCATGCGCCGCCCCAGACAACGGCGGGCAGCGCGCCGCTCACCTCCGACGACGAGTTGAGCGCCCCCGACCCGGCCCCAGAGCGCCTCGTCGGCGGCTGGAGCGGGCTTGTCGCGCTGGTCCTGGTGACGGCCCTGGCCATTGCCTTCAGGCTGCCGTGGCTCGACCAGTTGCCGCCGGGGCTCGCCGCCGACGAGGCGCAACTGGGGCAAGACGCCGTGCGCGTGCTGAGCTCTAGTTGGGCGGCATCGTCCTGGGGCGGCTGGCCGATCTTCCACCTGCTGACGATCGGCTCGGTGGCCGCGCTCGGGCAGACAGTCCTGGCACTGCGGCTACCGGCGGCGCTGGCGGGCATCGCGTTTGCGCCGGCGCTCTTTCTGCTGGGGCGGCAACTCGGCGGCACGCGCCTGGGCCTGGTGGCCGGGCTGTTCGGGGCCGTGTCGTTCTGGCACGCGGACCTCACACGCGGGGCGTGGGGCTATGCCGGCTGGGGACTGGCCTGCGAGACGCTTGGCCTGGCGCTGATGCTCCGCACGTTTCGCCGGCCGGACCCGGTGCTGACCGCTGTGGCCGGGCTGGCGTTCGGGCTGGCGCTGCAAGCCTCGTGGGCAGCGCTGGCTGCCATGCTGGCCGGCGCACTGCTGCTGCTGATGACGCCCGGCATCGGCTTCCGGACGCGCCGCTTCGTGCCAGGATCGCTCGCGCCGTTCCTGGTCTATTTCGCGGTGGCTGCCGGCCCGGTCCTGCTCGGCGTGTGCGTGCCAGACCAGCAGCCAGCCGTCACCGGGTCCGGTGCATCGGTGGCCGCGCCCGGGCTGCACGTGCAGGCGTTGGCAACCGCCGCTGTCCACGTGGCTTTGCTCTTCAACGTCCGGGGTGACGATAGCCCGCTCCACTCGCTGCGCACTGAGCCGGTACTCGACCTTGTGAGCGGTGCGCTGCTGGTCCTCGGGCTCGGTGTCGCGCTGGCCCGCTGGCGGCCGGCCCAACTCGGCGCGATCGTCGTGTGGTTCGCTGCCGCGCTGCTGCACGCCGCCGTTACTGGCCGCCATCCCATGCCCGACGCCCTGACGGCCATCCACGCGATCACGCCGGCGCTGCTGCTCGCCGCCGTCGCCGTGACCGCGATTGCCGGCGGCCTGCACCGGAGCGCGAAATTGGCGACAGGCTGGTCCCTCGATATTGCGGCGCTGGTGTTGCTGGTCGTCATCGGCGTGAACGCGCACACGCTCTATATTCGGCGGCCTGCCGATGTCGCCACCTGGAACGCCTACGCCTCGGCCGAGGTGCTGGCAACCCGAGAGATTCGCACCCTGACGGCCTCCCACACGATCTACCTGGCCGACGTCTGGTACGACCACCCAACGATCCGGTTCCTGCTGCCGGAGTTGCTCGCGCCCCAGCGAATCGACCCGGCCCGCACGTTGCCCCTTCCGCAAGACACGGCGTTTGCCTTCTTCGCCCCCGGCTCGCAGGAGGTCATCCCCGAAGACCTGGAACGCCTGTATGAGAACGGCGAGATTGATCGCTTCCGCTCGCCCGTGGAGGATGGCGTGGCGGCGTTCAGGTCGTTCCGGGCACCGGCGCGCGTCGTGGCGGAGGCGCGCGGCGTCACCATCCGGACCTATCCCGCCGACCGCTCGCGCGTCGGACGGTTCACCCTTCAGAGCTTCGCGTTCGACTGGCCGCTGCCCGGCGAAACCCAGCGGCCGGTGACACTGGATGCGTACTCAGCCGTCACGGTCACCGCGCCGGGCAGCTACCGTCTCCGCATGGACGGCCCGCCCGGCGCGGTGCTGGAGATCAACGGGGAGGCGGCCGGCGGGCCGGGCCAGGAGATCACGACAGCGCTGGCCGGCGGCACCCAGCGTATCCGCGTGACGGCCCAGGTTGACGGGCCGAGCAGGATCGCCGTGCAATGGGCACCACCCGATGCGGCGGCCCTGGGTCCGATCCCCTTCGTCCAGCTCTACCGCGAGCAGCGCGCCTCCCTGGGCCTGCTCGCCTTCTACCGCCCTGGCACGGACGCGAACGCCGCCCCGGAGCTGGCGCAAGTCGAACGGTATGTGCAGCGGGCCAGTCTGCCGCCAGCGCTAGCCCGCCCGTACGTGGTGGACTGGGTCGGCACCCTGGATGCGCCGAGAACAGGCACCTATCGCTTCCGCATCGACGCCAACGGTCCGGCCAGCTTGTGGCTCGACGACCGGCCGATCATGCTCGACGTACCGCCCGGCAGCGAGCCGGTCAGCCTGATCCTCCCAGAGGGCGACCACCGCCTTCAGGCGCGGCTGGTGGACGTGGACGGGCCGACCCGCTTTGACTTGCAATGGGCACCACCCGGCGAGAACTTCGGGGCCATCCCGACGCTGCGCCTGCGACCGCCCGACGCTCGCGTGGAGACGGTGGCGCTGTCCGGACGCAGCCAGGAGCCGCCGCTGCAACCGCTCGGCGAGCCGCGCGTGCGCTGGCTGGCATCTACCGACGGCGAGCCGCGCGGCGTCGCCGTCCGACCAGACGGCACCGTCTTTCTCGTGAATACCACGTCGCGGCGGGTCCAGCAAGTCGTCGGCGAAGGGCGCGAGGTTGACAGTCTGCTGTCGACGTTCGGCGCACCATCCGACGTGGAGATCGGGCCGGACGGCAGCATCTGGGTGCTGGACGCCCAGCGCGCGGAGATCGTCAGGCTCGGCGACGACGGGCGAGCCGCCCAAACGATCACGAATGCGAATCTGGGACTGTACCGCCCGCGCGGCCTGGCTATCGGGCCGGACGGCACCATCTGGATCGCGGACACGGGCGGCAGCCGGGTCATCAACCTGACGGCGGACGGCACCGTCCTCGCGCGGGTCGGCCCGGACGTGGGCGGTCATGAGACGATCCGGCAGCCAACTGACGTGGCGGTGGGGCCGGGCGGCGAACTGTTCGTGGTCAACGGCGAAGGCGGGGCGCTGATCAGGCTGACCCCTGATGGTGTTTACGAACGCCACTGGACCGTACTGCCCGCCGATACCGAGCGGGGGGCGCACCTTGCCATCGGCCAGGATCGCAGTCTGTGGGTCAGCGAGCCGGACGGCCGGCGCATCAGCCGATTCACCTTCGACGGCACGCCCTCCGGCATCGTTGATCTGCTGCACGACACGCGATTGCTGCGCGTCCCCGTCGGCATCGCCGTTGGAGGTGACGGCACCGTCTACGTGGCCGATTCGTCGCTGCGGGCGGTGGTGGCGCTTGTCTTCCGGCCCTAGCCGGCGCGCAGCACGGCGTGACGCGGGCGAGGCAGGCGAGGCAGGCGAGTACATCCTGATCGCCACTGGCTGGCATCGCCCGGCGCTCGTCGGGCCGCCCGGCGATCCGGTAAGCTGTGCCTCGTGACGTGCTCCGCCTGCGCCTTCGAGAATCGCGCCCTCGCCAGATTCTGCGGCCGATGCGGCGCGACACTCGCCGTATACGTGCCGTGCCCGCGCTGTGGTGCGGCGAATCCACCGGCGCATGCCTACTGCGACGCGTGCGGGGACGCCCTCAGCCACACGCCTACCGCCGTTCCCCTGCTCGCTGATGATCCGGCCACGGCGGGAGCAGTCGGCAATCATCCGGCGACCCAGGCAATCATGCCCGCGTCCGCTGCGGCGGTGGCACCGTCGGCGTCAGTGGCGGACTCCGCTGCCGCACGCCCCGGCACGGCGGCCGATGCTCGTGGCGACGTTGCCACTGACATGTCGCCGCCGCCCAACGTGCTCGGCAGTGCCAGCCTGTCTGCTCCGACCTCCGCCGCCCCGCCAGCGGTCACGTCCGGTGTAAACGGTACGGCGGCCCCGCCCCCTCGGTCCGCCACGCACCAGCCGCCCCCGCTGTCCCGCTTCTCGCCGGACCAGGCGCGCCTGCTGACCCTGGTCGGTTGCGGCGTGGCAGCAGCTGCCGAGTTGTACTTTCAGCTCGGCACGGCCACCCCGACGACGAAGACGCTCAGCATGATTTGCCTCCTGATCGCCGCCGTACTCTTCGGCGTCGGGGCCATGCGGTGCTGGTTGACGGCGGACCTCGATCCGCCGGTCTTCGGCCGCATCAGCCCGTTGCATGTCTTCGCGCCCGGCACCGGTGCCATCGCCGGCGGGGTCGGCGTGCTGGCCTTCGCGACGCTGTTGGGCCGCCTCTGGACTGGCTCGGTTAGCTGGAGCGACCTGCTGCTGTGGGCCGTCGCCCTGGCAATGCCGGCGCTGGCGATGACGGGCGACCTCCAGATCCGGCGGCCAGCCCGTCCGATCCTGATCGAGATTGGCGGCATTGCCCTGCTGATGCTCGTGTTCGTCCTGCTCAACGTCCTTGACGTGAATAGCTGGTACTACGCCGCCATCGGCGACGAGTACGCCTTTTTGAACGCTGCTCGTGGCACCCTGACCGATGGCATTCGCCGGCCGTTCGCACAGGACGGCGTCTACGGTGCCCACCCGATGCTCGGCGTCATCTTTCAGTCGGCAGTGATGGCGGTGTTCGGGCGCGACCACGCTGGTTGGCTGTTGTCGTCTATCCTCAGCGCTGCGCTTGCGATCCCCGCCATGTACCTGATCGGTCGGACGCTGGGCGGGCGCGCGGTCGGCCTGATCGGGGCGGCGCTCTTCGCCAGCAGCCACTATCTCTTCGCCTTCGCGCACCTTGGCTACAACAACATCATGGCCCCCACGCCAACGGCCTGGGCCGTGGCGCTGTTCCTGCTCGGCCTGCGCCGCCAGAGTACGCCGCTGCTGTACGGCGCGGGCATTGCGGCAGGCCTGGGCTTCTACACCTTCTACTCGGCGCGGGCGACCATGCCGATGCTCGGGCTGGTGGTGCTGGCGCAGTACGGCTGGCAGGGCTGCCTGACGCCGCGTGGCCTGCGCGACCGCCTGCTTGAACTGTGGCCGCTGATCGTCGGCTTCGTGCTGGCGGCAGCGCCGATCTTCGCGGCAAACGGCACCGCTGTCATCACGCGGATGCTCAACGAAGTGCCGGGCGGCTACAACGCGCAGATCACCGGCCCGCCCGGCGAAAAGTTCGTCACGAACGTCTGGCTCAACGTGCCGGCGTACTTCGGCGGCCTGCACGGGTCGCACTTTGTCACCGGCTCGCTGCTGGACCCCGTCACGGCGACACTAGCGGCCCTCGGCATCGGGCTGGGAGTGCGCTGGTGGTCACACATCGGCGCAAAGTCGCTGCTGATCTGGGCCGCAATCAGCATCGGCGTCACGGCGCTGCTCTCGCCGTACCCGTACGTCGCCATCACCCGGCTGCTGTTCGGCGTGCCGCCACTGGTGCTGCTGGCGGCACTGGCGGCGGTCCAGGTCTGGAAGCGCGTGCCGCGGCACGCTGCCACACCGCAGCCTGCGCGCATCGGGTACGCCGCCGTCGCGGGCCTGCTGGTGCTGGTCCTTAGTCTCAACCTGCAACGCTTCTGGGTGACAACGCCCAACCGCATGCACATGACCCAGGATGCCGTCGTCATCCGGGCGCTGCGCTCCGATCAGTGCGGCCCCGACATGACACGGACGGTCGTCGTGATGCGCGGCTTCGGCCTGCTGCGGGCGTCCCTGCTCTCGTATGGGCCAGATTACACGCTGCCGCGCATGGTCACGCACGAGGAGTTGCGGCCGAATCAGCCGATAGCCGTGGACGGCCTGCGCTGCGCCATCTTCGGCGACCCAAACGACGACATCTCCAAGCTCCAGGTCGAGGCGCTCACGCGGGCGCACCCAGGAAGCGAGGTCGTGCCGTTCAAGGATCTGTCGGGCATCGCCGGGGTCGTCATATTCCGGCCGCCCGGCAGCGCACGCTGACATCGTGCGTGAGCCGCCGCGCCGATCCAGGCCCAGGACCACGGCGACAGCGCCGTCACGCAGCACGAATCCGCGGTCCAGTCGGATCGGGCTAGCGGTCGGGGCAACAATCATGGTGCTGCTGGTGCCACTCGGCGCGGTCGTCGGCATCCTGGCGTACCAGGCCACGGGAAGCAACGCCACTGGCGTGACGGTCCTGCAGTCGGAGGCAGCCAGATCTGCCGCGCTGCTGCCGACGTTGGTCACCTCGCCAGCGGCCGGCAACGGCCAGGATCGACAGGCACTCGGACCGCGCGGCTCGCCAGCGGCTGGCGAGGCCGGTGGCGCAGCGCAAGCCACGGTCCCGCCGGCGGCCACCGGTGCGACTGCGGCGCCAACGACGGTCGTGTCGCCAATGCCGCAAGCAGCAGCAGCATCGGGCACACCGGCCGCCAACGCGGCGCGGCTGCTGGTCGTCAACGCGGCACCGGACGGCGTGCGCTTGCGCTCTGAGCCGGGCGACGGCGACCCGTTGACGGTGCTGGCGGACGGAACGGAGGTCGAAGGACTGAAGGAGTCGCGCGAGATTTCCGGGCGGACCTGGATGCTCGTCCGCGAGCCGGAAGGCCTTCAGGGTTGGGTCGCCGCCGACTTCCTGGCCGCCGTCGAGCCGACCGCCACGCCGACGACCGTTGCACGAACTGCAACCGCGACCGTCCCGCCGGCACCACCGCAAACGCCCCGGCCCCAGCCGACGACACCGCCAGCAGCTACCGCACCCCCGGCGACGGCGGCACCCACCATGACGGCTGCGAGATCAACCCAGGCGACCGCCACGCCCGCCGCCGCTGCGCCGCCTCCCGCGCCTGCTCCAACGCCCTCAGTCGCAGCGGCCGCCCCAACACAGGCTGCCGCTGCCCCGACTGTTGCGCCGCCAGTCAAGCCGAGCGCACCCGGCTCTGGCTCGGGCGGCGGCGGGCGGGCGGCACCGCGCGGGACCGACTGCCCTTCGTCGCACCCGATCAAGGGCAACCACTCAGCGTCAGGCGAATGGATCTATCACCCGCCGCGCGGCCAGTTCTACAGCCGCACCCATCCGGAAGACTGCTTCGCCACGGAAGCCGATGCCCGCGCGGCTGGCTACCGCGCAAGCATGCGGTAGCTCGCTGTTTCAGCGGACATCTTCACCAGACAGGCGAGTGTCGTGGAGTGATGATCCTTGACGAAATAACCTGTTAGACGATTCAGCAGTCTGCCCACACCCCCTGCCCCCCACTCCCGTGCGCGGGGGATCCACGGTCGGAGCCTCCCCTCCCCCACGCATGGGAGAGGGGTCGGGGGTGAGGGGTGGCCGGTGCCGAGCTAGCGCTTCAAAGTTCATGAGCCCGCGACGGATCGTGCCACCCGCTAGACGCGCCGCTCCACCACGTAGTGCGTCAGGGCCTCCAGCGCGTCGCGCGCGGGGCCGGACGGAGCCAGCATCAGCGCCTCGCGGGCCTCATCAAGCAACCGGTCAGCTTCAGCCTGGGCGCGCTCGACGGCCCCAGACGAACGCACGAGTTCCACCACGGCCGCGCGGTCCTCGCTGTCAAAGGCGGCCCGGAACTCCGCGTCTGGCACCATCTCGCGCAGGCAAATGACCGGCAGGGTGATGGTGCCCTGCTTCACGTCGCCGCCGACTGGCTTCCCAAGCTCGCGCTCGTCGCCGATGAAGTCCAGGATGTCGTCAACCACCTGGAACGCCAGCCCAAGCCGATCGCCGTAGCGGCTCATCGCCTGGATGGTCGGCTCCGGCAGGCCCGCCAGGATCGCGCTGCCCTCGCAGGCCAGCACGAACAGCGACGCCGTCTTCCCCCAGATCGTCTGGTAGTATCCCTCACGAGTCAGCGTCAGGTGCGGGCTGCTGCCGCGCGACGCCTCTTCAATCTGCCCCTGACACATGCTCGCCAGAGTCTGCGCGAACAGGTCGATCACCCGCACGTCGCCGGTCGCCACGCAGCGCTTGGCGGACTGCGCGAACAAGTAGTCGCCCACCAGCACGGCCAGCGCATTCCCGACCCGCGTGAAGAGCGTCTGTGCGCCGCGCCGCAAGTCCGACTCATCAACGACATCGTCATGCACGAGGCTGGCACCGTGGAGCAACTCGACACCGGTCGCCATCTGCAACAGGCGGTCAGCGTCGTAGGTGCCCAGGCGTCCGGTCAGCAGCGCGAGGGCAGGGCGCAGGCGCTTGCCGCTACCGGGCAGCACCATCGACAGCATCGGACCAAGCAGCGGGTGGTCAGGCTGGGCCGTATCGGCCAGCGTGCGCTCGACCGCCGCCAGACCGTCCTGCACCAGAGCGAACGACGAGACAGTGCTGATCACTCCGATCCTCTCTCACGTATGACAGCAGCGAGGCCAGGGAACACTCGCTGGGCGTTGTCGGTGGTGGCCTGCTCAATTTGCTCGATCGGCAGGCCATGAAGCTCTGCAATGCGGGCAGCCGTCAGCCGGACATGGGCCGGCTCGTTGCGCGTGCCACGGTGGGGGTGCGGCGGCAGATAGGGGCAATCCGTTTCGACGACGAGGCGATCCAGCGGCACACGCTGGGCGCGAGCAGGCAAGCCGCCGGCGTTCTTGTACGTGACCGGCCCGGCGAATGACACGGTGAAACCGGCAGCAAGGCCGGCGTCCAGCATCGCATCGTCGCCAGCGAAGCAGTGCAGCAGCCCGCTGCCGCCGCTCTCGCGCGCCCAATCCAGGAGCATCGGGCCAACCTCCGCGTCGGCGTCGCGGTTGTGGACGATCACGGGCAGATTGCGCTCGGCCGCCAGGGCAAGATGCCGGCGGAACCAATCGCGCTGCACGTCTGGCGCGGTTCGCTTCCGAAAGTTGTCAAGCCCGGTCTCGCCAATGCCGACGACGCGCGGGTGGCGCGCCAACTGTTCAATCCGCTGAAACGCTCCGGGCCCAGCCGATCCAGACGAGTTCGGGTGAATGCCGACGGCCGCGAGGAGCTGCGGGTACCGTTCCGCGAGGGCCACGGCTGCGACGCTGCTTTCCTCGTCGTAGCCCACACACACCATCGCCACCACGCCCGCCGCCGCCGCGCGGTCAAGGACCGCCGGCAGATCGTCCGTGAAGGCTTTGTCCATAAGATGAGCGTGCGTGTCAACCAGCATAGCAATGTCCTGATGATATCATTCGGCCGCGTCGGATCGCTCCTGATTGTCGTCTTCGCCGCGCTGCCACAACTCGGCCCGGCGCACCTTGCGTGCCTCTATCCGTGGGCCGATGACGATGGTGATCTCGCCACGCGGCGCCCGCTGCTCGAAGCGCTGCACGACCTCGCTCGCCGGGCCACGCACGACCTCCTCGAACTTCTTAGTCAGTTCGCGAGCAACTGCTATCGGCCGGTCCGCGCCGAGTGCCTCAGCGATGTCCTTCAGCGCTGCCAGCAGCCGGTGCGGCGACTCAAAGACGACGTGGGAATGCGTGGCGTCGGCCATGCTGGCAAGCAGCCGGCGTCGCTCGCCGGACTTGCGCGGCAGAAAGCCGTGGTAGGTAAACGCGTGCATCGGCAAGCCAGACGCCACCAGCCCCGCCAGGATCGCGGACGGGCCGGGGATAGGCACGACGTTGATGCCGGCGTCCAGGGCGGCGCGGATCAGCGGATAGCCGGGGTCGCTCAGGCCGGGCATCCCTGCGTCGGACACTAGCGCCACATCGCTGGTCGCCAGCCGCTCCACCAGTTGTCGCACCCGCGACGGCCCGCTAAACTCGTGGAAACTGGTCAGCGGCGTGCTGATGTCGTATGCGTTCAGCAGCGTTCGCGTCACGCGCGTGTCCTCGGCTGCAATCAAGTCAGCCTCTCGGAGCACCCGCACGGCCCGCAACGTGATGTCCTCAAGGTTGCCAATCGGCGTACTGACAAGATAGAGAGTCCCCATGCCCAGAATTATGCGGGGAATCGGGCATCGTTCGGGTGGCAGAATCGGCTACCATCTGCCTGTGTTCATGTACGATCCGTCGCTCCAGTCGGTGGTGCTTACTAAGCTCGCCAAATGGGAGCGCCTCACCGAGAGCGACCTTGACGCCATGCTGCGGCCGGAGGATCGGCTGCGGCTGCGCGAAGATATGCTGAAAGACATGGCACACAGCGGCTTGATTACCATGCGCGTCATCGGTGACGAGCCAGTCCTGACCATCACGCCGAAGGGGCGCGAGTGGCTGGCACGGAACGAAGAACGCCCGTAGGCTGCACGTCACCTGGGGAGGGGGCCTCCAATGTCCGACCCAACCGCCAATACCGTGGATGCCGACACGGCAGTAACTACGGATATGACCGCGACGACCGTGGCACCGGCCGACGCCCAGGCCGTCGTTGATCGCCTGATCCGCGAGCTACAGCACAACGTCAGCCCAGAAGACGCCGTCTACATGGTCGCAGTCTTGGCGAACCGTTCGGCAGCCGAGTTGCACCGGCTGGCGAAGGCACAGTCAACGGCCACGAAGGGCACACCGTCGTGGGGCAGTTGGGCGTCGCTCCAGAACGGCGCGCGCCGGCTGGTCCTGGACGCCACGTCGGCCCGCGAGATCGCCGCGACGTTGGCCGGCCGCAAACGGTAGCTGTTCATAGACCGTGAGCAGGAACCGTGTTCAGGCTTTTTCGCACGATTTCCCGCCCGCAACGGTAGAATACTCGGAGAATCAGCGGTCTGACCCGCGTCGAGGAGATCAACAGTCATGACTGGTGCAGAAAACGGCTCCGACAGCGGGCAGATCGTCATCGTCACCGATGCGGCCCGCGAGAAAATCCACGAGATCATGGAGATGCAGGGCATCACCGGGCGCGGTGCGATCCGGGTAGGCATCTCAGGGCGCGGGCCAGCCGGCTTCAACTACGCAATGTCGCTGGAAGAGGATGCCGCGCCGGTGGCCGGCGAAGTTGTCCAGCAGGACGACAACTTCAAAGTGCTGATTGACGGTGAGAGCGTCGAGAGGCTACGCGGCGCATCGGTCGATTTCGTCGGCCAACTTGTTGGCGGCGGCTTCAAGATCGACAACCCGAACTCCGTTTGGGATGACCCGCTGGCTGCCGAGATCCAGAAGCTGCTGGACTCAGACATCAACCCCGGCGTCGCCAGCCACGGCGGCGTCGTGGAACTGCTGGATGTGAAGGACAATCAGGTCTTCGTCAAGGTGGGCGGCGGCTGCCAGGGCTGCGGCATGGCCAGCGTGACCCTCAAGCAGGGCGTTGAGGTCATGATTAAGCAGCACTTCCCGCAAATCGAGGCCGTGGTGGACTCGACGGACCACGCTGGGGGGAACAATCCGTTCTACCAGCCGGCGAAGGGCGCGGGCGGCGGTCATGGCCACGCCGACGAGAACAGCCCGTTCCACTCGCCGGCCAAAGGCGGCCGGTAGGCGGCTGCCGGGTCGGCTTCACGCGGAGCAGGCCGTCAGCTTCGCCTTGCGGCGCGTCTTCTTCGTGGGGGATGCTGCCACCAACGGCAGCAGCATCGAGCGCGGGGCCGCCATCACGCATGGAACCTCTTCCTCGGCCTCGCCCGGCCCGACAATCTGGAACGTCAGTCGGGCATGGGCCGCTCGTAGCGCCTCCTCGACCTGTGCGGGCGTCTCGCCGCGCGCGAACAGGAACCCGAGGTAACGGTCGCCCTCCGGCAGCGGCACCAGCGTCTGTCCGAGCGGTATCGTGATCTCCAGGCCGGTGATGCCCCGTACTGCCAGCGCATCGTCCTGCCCTTGCACCCGACGCAGGACGCCCGCGCGCGGGATCGGCAGCATCATTGCGCCGGAGGCCGCCTGCTCGCGATCGAACGTCGGGATCTCGAGCGCGGCGGCGTGGCGCAAGATCAGCTCCTCCAACGACATATCGACGCCGAAGCGCAGCGCGTTCGAGCAGAGGCCGCCAATCGAGCGCGCCGCGACTTCTAGCACCACCGGACCGTCCGGACCCAGGCGCAGCTCGGCGTGGATTGGGCCGTGCCGCAGCCCGAACGCCGACGACGCCCGCTTGACCGTCTCGACGATGGCCTGCTGGGCCGCCGCCGAGTGCCGCGACGGCGTGACGTAGATCGTTTCCTCGAAGAACGGACCGTCCAGCGGGTCGGGCTTGTCGAACAGGGCCAGCACCCGCAGTGTGCCCCGATCAAGCAGTCCCTCTAGGGCGACTTCCGCTCCTGGAATGAACCCCTCCACAATTATGTGCCGCTGCCCCGCGCCGTCATCAGCCAGCAGCGCGGCAATGCGCTCGAACGCCACCACGAACTCGCCGGGGTCGTTGGCGCGGATGACGCCCCGGCTGGCCGACTGCGCGACCGGCTTCAGGACGCACGGATACGGCGCTCGCCGGGCTTCGGCGGCGGGGTCTGTTTCCACGGTGACGCGGCGGTAGGCCGGCACCGGCAGCCCGGCCTGCTTCAGTGCCCGCCGCGCCAGGTACTTGTCGCGGGTGATGCGGGCAGCGTCCACCGAGTTGGAGACCAACCCGAGCCGCGTCGCCGCCTGCGCCGCCACCACGGTCGTCGCGTCGTCCACGTTGACGATGGCGTCGAACGGCCGGTCTTCAGCGACCTTAACGATACGGGTAGCAGACCGCGCGGGCCGCGTTAGGTCAAGGCCCAATTGCGCGCCGGCCGTTCGCCGCGCCAACGGTCCGCGCTCGTCCGACCCGACCACCACGTCCACGCCAAGCTGCCGCGCGGCCAACATGAACGCCTTCGCCCGGTAGGTCTTCGCCGCCATCAGCAGCAGGATGCGAGGCGGTGCTTCAGGACCGTCATAGTGTGCGCGCGCTGTTCTCGTCGTTCGCCGTGGCATGGTTACACCGCCCGCTCAGTGGATCGTGTCGGACCGAACTGGTCCGTCGTGGGCTCTGCTCAACAGAACCACGTCTCAGTCAGACGCGGCACGTAGGCCGCATTCGGCAGCCAGCGGCCGTCGTCGGGGGAGGAGCCGCCCGCCGCATGCTGTCGGCCGGCCGCCGCCAATGCCAAGTGCTCGATGGTAGCGAGCGTGCGCTCAGGCGGCTCACTGGACCAGCCGGCCTGCTCCACGGCCGCCGCCACCGCTTGCTGCAATGCGTCCATGCGGGGGTCTGGGTGCTTCCAGGCGTACGAGAACGTCTCGGCGTCGAATTCACCGACGTGCGGCGCGAGCGCACCCGTCCCCAGCAAGCTTGAGCCGCGCGGCACCAACAACCGAATCGCCAACTGGATCGGGTCCACGTGGCCGACCAGCCCGCGCGTCCGCACATAGTCCAGCAGTTCCAGGTAGCCGTCTAGCGACAGCCACGGCGAGAACGGCAGGAAGGTCGGCCGCAGCGGTATCCCGACCGCGCGCGTCAGGCGGAGTGCCTCGTCCACGTCGGCCTTCGTGTGCCCCTTCTGTAAGTGGGCCAACACGTCGTCATGCACGGCCTCAACCGCCGACACAATGAACAGGCAGCCGGTCCGCGCCAGCGTCGGCAGGTGCTCGCGGTGCTCCAGCAGGTGCTCAACCTTGATCGTCGCGTCGTAGGTCAGCGCCGGGAACACCTCGTGCAGCGCCTCAATGATCCGCAGCGAGTGACGAATGCCGTTGAAGAAGTCGGGGTCGCCAAAGGTGATGTGCTCGGCCCCCATCCGCACCAGTTGGGCAACGTCGTCCAGCACCGCGTCTTGCTGCACGACCCGCAGCCGGCCGCCGTAGACCGGCGTGATCGGGCAGTGCAGGCAGCGGTGTGCGCAACCTCGGCTCGCCTCGACGTACCCGACCTGCTTCTGGTGCGTCCCGAGATCGACCTTTGCGTAACGGTCGAGGCCGGGCAGCATCGAACGGTCCGGCAGGCCGAACGTCTGCCGCCCCAGGAAGATGCCGCCCGCGTGGGCCGCAGTATGGACGCCGGGCACCGGCGCTAACGGGGCCGTGCTTGCCGTGGCAGCATCCAAGGCGGCGGCCAGCGCCAGCAGCGGCCCTTCAAACTCGCCGCCGATGGCGCTGTCTCCCAGGCCGGCCTGTCCCGTGCCCCCGACACATCCCACCAGCACATCAGCGTGCAGCGAGGCGTACAGCCCGTAGAACGTGATGTGTGCCGACGGATTCAGCGCCCGCACGCGCTCGGCAACGCGCGCGCCGAGGCGGGTCGCCGTGTGCATCGGCGTCGAGATGCCGACGAGCTGCGCCCAGGCCACCGCCCCCTCGTTGAGCGCGTCCAGCGACAGATCAAGGCACTGGACCACGTGCCCCGCCGCCGACAATTCGGCAGCCGGACGCGCCAGCCCCAGCGGCTGGTGCCCGAGTTCGTAGGTGGAGAGTAGCAGGACGCGCATGATGAGAAGCCTACAGCGTTCGGCTACCCCGCAGCGCCAGCGAACGCGGCCTTGCGGCCCTGGTGGAAGGCGGCCAGATCGCGATTCGCCTGCGCCAACCCGCCAAGTTTGTCGGCAACACCGTCCAGTGACGTGCCCGGAATGATGACGATGGCGCGGTCGTCTGGCACTTCAACGTAGGTGCGCGCGCCGATGCACCCGAGACTCAACGTGACATCGCCCTCATTGGCCGACCAGGCCAGCGCCGCACAGGCCGGGCGGCCCATCGTCGGCAGCCCCGGCTGTGCCCGCAGCGTGACCGAATCGCTGGCTTCTGCCAGCACCATGCCCTGCACTGGCGTCACGATCGCCAACGCGATGTCCGGCTCGACTGGGAACGACGCCAGCGGGCCGTACAAGATGCCCTGGTGCCCCTTCTTGACGGCCGGCAGGTGCTCGGTTTCGGCCATCGTCAAGTAGCCCATACCGACCATGGTCCCGATGAGGTCCATCGCCTCGGGCATCCGCGCCGCCGGCACCTCGAAGCCCATCGTCATCGTCCCGACGCCGCACTCAAGGTGGCGGTCGGCAGCGGCGTAGAACAGGTGGTCCTCAGCCTCGCGCCAGAAGGTGCAGGCTGACGGGACCGTCGCGGTTGTCGATTCCACGCCGGCCGGTGCCTCATCCACGAAGGCGATGGCGACGGGTGTCCGCGTCAGCCCCAGTTCATCCACGAGGACCCGGGCGCGTGTCGAGTTATCCATGCAGGCATACTCCAGAGGTGCATCGCCAAGACGATGGAACACGCCAGCCAGTCGTAGCCGCATGAACCGCTCGCTACTGGAGAGTGTACCCGTGGGTGGTCAGCGCATGGCGAAAGGCAACCGTTGCTGGGTACCCGTCAGATGTCTGCGCGCCAACCGGGTTGGCCCGAGCGGTCGGGGACTGAAGTCCCGGCCTACCGTCATGGCGTCGCGCTGCGACGCACGAACGCCGCGTCCACGGCCCGGCCTGACAGCGAAAGGCCACCCGGACGCATCTCCGGGTGGCCTCTTGGGGTCGTGTCTGCGGCGAGGGCTACTTGCGCGTCATCAGGAACGCGACGAGCTGGGATATCTCCTGATCGGTCAGCAGGCCCTGGAAGCTCGGCATGAGGCCGGCTGCGTATCCTGGCACCACGAAGGCTGCCGAATTGCGGATCGATTCTTCAATGTAGGCATCGGCCGGCGTGCCCGGCTTGCGTGTTTCGGCGACGGTCGCGATGTTCGTCAGGGCCGGGCCAGTGACGCCGCCGAGGCTGCCAACAACGTGGCACCCAACACAACCGCCCTTCCCCGTGAACAGCGACTGTCCGGCCAGGGCGTCTGCTGACAGCCCCACCGTGTCCAACTTGGGCAGCTCCGGTTCAGGCGCGCCGTGCGCGATCTTCTCGCGGGAAACCTCGCGGGCGTGCTGCCAGGCCGTCTGCGACGCATTGACCATCGTGTCACCCTTCGTGATGAAGAGTGCCAACTCGTGGATCTGCTCGTCAGACAGCGCGCCGCCATCCGTCTTGCCCCAGGCCGGCATGATGATGCCCTTACCCCGGTGCAGCGTCTTGACGACGTACTCATACCGAATCTTGTAGGCCTCGGCTTCCTTCGGGCGCATGTCGTCGCGGTCCAACTGCGGCGCAACGACCGGCGGGTCCGTACCCGGCACCACCGCACCCTTGCCGTCAATGCCGTGACAGCTAATGCACAGCGATGTGTACTGCTCGACGCCGCGCGTCACACCGATGCGCTCCTGGCGCTCTAGTGCCTCAACCTGACGCCGCGGCTCAACGAAGCTGTACCCTGTCAGCAGCAACCCTGACAGGATCATCATGCCAAGGGTCGCAACGACCTTGCGTTCCATCGAAGGGTTGCCAGTGGGCACCTCTTCGGCGTCCTCGTGGACGCGCTTGCCGACGCCGCTGGCGTAGGCCACCAGCATACCCAACAAGAGCACCATGGCGATGAAGAGGATCACCGCCCCTGGACTCATTTGCATCATAGCTGTGAATCCTCCCCCGTCAACCCTGCGCCGGCGTCGGGTCGGTCTGGCGGTTCACAGCCGAGCGGACCGTCACCTTCGTCGGGTTCGTGTCGATATAGACCTTGCCTTCGCGAATCGACACGCCGAAGAGGTCCATCGGGCGCGGCGCGGGGCCAGCCACGATGTTGCCGTACCGGTCGTAGATCGAGCCGTGGCAGGGGCAGTTGAAGCGCCCCTTTGCGGCCAGTTCATCTTCCGTCCTGTCGTCTGCCTTCCAGGGCACGGTGCAGCCCAGGTGCGGGCACTTCCACCAGAGCGCCAGGACGCCTTCGGGCACCCGCGAGATGTAGCACTTGCCCTCCTGAATCAGCTTCACATCGCCGATCTTGAAGTCAGCCAGTGCGCCGCCTAGGATCTCACCACCGAAGGCACCCACCTTCTTGGGCCAGAAGAACGAGCCAAAGCCAACGGTCCACTGCCCGACGAGCGCCAGGAGCGTGCCCCAGCCGGCGAAGCGCAAGAGCGTGCGCCGGCTCCAGAATCCGCGCTGGACAACAATCGGCGCGTCAACGCCGGGGTTCGGGGAGGCCGACCGACGCTCCGCTTCGGCAGCCGCCTCCGCACCGGGATAGAACAGCCCCTGTTCCGGAGCCTTGCTCGACATCAAGTCCTCCATCCGTCCGCGATGAGACGGCTGAGCGGGGCGGTCAACTGGTGATCCGTGCCCCGCTCCTCGCAGTGCAAAATCGGGAACAAAGCTATTCGATGCGGATCATGCGCGGATCCCACGGCCACATCAAGTGCATGCCCTGGCCCCGCAAAAACGTGCCGACGATAGTCAGGATGATGAACGCGACAAAGAAGCCGGTGAAGAGGGCGATCATCCAGTCTCGCGCGCCGTCTGGCTTGTAGAACTTCTTGAGGAGCCAGACGAGGATGCCGATAGGCCCGAGCATCAGGATCAGCGGCAGCACAATATCGACCAGCACTGGCGAGTTGAGGAACGCCAGACCGGTCCGATCCGCCAGCCCCTTCATCAGCGGCTTCTGCCCGACGAACTCGTCAAAAAAGACCAGTGCGAACAGAACCAGCGTGCTGTACCAGGTCGTAAACCAGGTGATTGACAACGCCTTCTTCGTGCCGAACCACTTGCCGACGTCTCGGTTATCGCGGTCGAAGTAGGGGATGATCGCGATCAGGCCAAGGGCAACGGACGGCACAATCACGCCCGCAAGCGCAGGGTGCATGTGCAGCAGCAGTTCCTGAAGATTCAGGAAGTACCAGGGAGCCTTCGACGGGTTTGGCGTCTTGTCAGGGTTCGCGATGCCTTCAAGCGGCGCCTGAATCACCATCGCAATGATGATCATCGACACCAGCATCAAGACCGCTGACATCAACTCGATAGTGACAAGGTGCGGCCAGACGTACACCAGCCGCTGCGACTGCGCTTCCACCGCGCTCGGCTTCGCGGCCGCTGCGGTAGGTGCAGCCGTGGCCGTCGCGGTGCCGCCGCCGGCACCCCGCTGGACTGCCGCAGCCAAGCGCTGGCGCTGGTCAGGCGTGAGCGCGCCTGCCCCGCCGCCACCACTCGCGGCAGCCGCCGCCGGCTTGGGAGCCGGTGCCGGTGCTGGCGTCGGAGCGGGAGCAGCGCCGCCAGCCGGTTGGTCAGGCGCTGGCCGCCCAATACCCGCCGCCGCCGCGCGCTCCTTGTAGATGCGCGCGCGCTCGGCCGGCGTGAGCTTTGCCATATCGGACGTTTTTTCGAGAGGATTCGAGCCTTCGTCAGGGGGCATCCGAGTCTCCGTTCCCCAATGCGGCACTGCCAGGGCACATCATCACAGCGGACCGGCGATGCCGCCATCCTTGCGGATGCGCCAGAAATGCACAGTCATGAAGAGCGCCGTGAGCAGCGGCAGGGCGATCACGTGCAGCACGTACCAGCGGATCAGCGTGTTGTCGCCGATCTCGTAGCCTCCCACCACCGCGAACTTCAGCGTCTCGCCGACAATTGGCGTCGCACCGGCCATGTTCGTGCCGACCGTCACGGCCCAAATGGCCAATTGGTCCCACGGCAACAGGTAGCCGGTGAAGCTCAGGAGGAAGGTCAAGGTCAGGAGGATCACGCCCACGATCCAGTTGAACTCACGCGGTGCTTTGTACGCCCCCGTATAGAAGACGCGCACCATGTGTAAGAACACCGTGATGACCATGCCGTGAGCTGCGTATCGGTGAAGGTTCCGCAGCAGCAATCCAAAGGTGACGACCGTCTCAAGATCCTTCATGTCCTGGTACGCCACCGCCGTCGCAGGGCGGTAGTAGAACATCAGCAGGACACCTGTCACCGTCAGCAGCAGAAACAGAAAGAACGACAGTCCGCCGAGGCAGAACGTGTACGTGATCTTCAGGCTTTCACGCCGAATCCGCACCGGGTGGAGGTGCAGGAACACGTTGTTGAACATGATCAGCGCCTGGTTTCGAGGAGTACTCGGATACCCAGTGCGGAAAATGCTCTTGAAGACGCGGTTCTCGGTCAAGGCTCGACGGAAATTCCCTTGACGGAGATCGTCGAGAAATGGGCGCATCTCTTGCATGTCGGCGCGGCACCTCGGAATGTCGGAGGATCGACGAATGGGGCGCGATGAGGAGATCTGGGAGGGCTCCGCTAGCCACCAGACCGGAACTCAGTGAAAGGGGATTGCAGGAGGGGGCGGGGAGAACTGTGTGAGAAGCCGGAAACGACGCGCGGCCCGGCAGAAACGAGTATTGCGTGAGATAGCGTAGCGTCCGACATCGGCAAGGGGCAAGTCCTCCCCAAGCCGTTACAAAGAATCGTACCATCGGCCCCGGGACGTGTCAACGACGAGACGGCCTGCATGAT
>JBBQBU010000026.1:0-22268 GCA_038318015.1 Chloroflexota bacterium
TCATGGGTCATGGGTCATGGGTCATGGGTCATGGGTCATGGGTCATGGGTCATGGGTCATGGGTCATGGGTCATGGGTCACGAGTCGAGGCTTCCCTCTCCCGCTTGCGTTCACGAGCGGAAAGTTGCATACACGCAACAATCCCGAGACGCTGCCACCCCCATGTCATCCTGAGCCTGCGAAGGATCTCACCCACGCCGCGTGCTGGTCTCCGTGAGATCCTTCGACTGCGCTCGCAAGCTCGCTCCGCTCAGGCTGACATGACGAGTTGCGGGCGACCATAGCTAACTGGGCTGGCATCTACCGAGAAACTGTCCGCTCATGAACGCAAGCGAGCGAGCCAGCCGTCACTCGTGAGGGAACTCGCGGCCGGGGCAGGCGTCAGGTGGGCGACTGCGTCAGGATCGACATGATCTCGGCGCGGTAGCCGGCCACGTACAGCGCCAGCCCCGCGCCAACCACTAGCGCGACGACGGTCACCGCCACGTACGGCCAGGTGCCGCCGTCTGGTGAGGAGCCCTTGCCCGCTGTTCGTTGGCCTGTCACGTCGTGTGCTCCTCCCGTCCCCGAGCATCCTGGTAGCCGCGCCGGCTGACCATCCGACCGCCGAGTATCGCCGTCCTCGACGATCCGATGACGACGACAGTCCGCATGTCGATCTGCTCGGGGACCAACGTGCCGAGCGTCGTCAGCGTCACCGACTGGTCCGGGCGGTACGCCTCGCGCACCAGCCCGACTGGCGTCGCGGGCGGGCGGTGTGCGCCGAGAATCGCCAATGCTTCGGCCAGGGGTTGCCGTCGCCGGGCGCTGGCTGGGTTGTAGAGCACGACTACCAGATCACCGGTTGCCGCGCCGGTGAGCCGCTGCCGGATGGTGTCCCACGGCACCAGGAGGTCACTCAGGCTGATGGCCGCGAAGTCGAGCATCAGCGGCGCACCGAGCAGTGCGTTGGCCGAGCTTGCAGCCGTGACGCCCGGCACCACCTCGACTGAAAGCGATTCTTCCGAGTCGGCCTCGTCTTCGAGCAACTCGAACACCAGTCCGGCCATGCCGTAGATCCCGATGTCACCGCTGGAGACCAGGGCAACGTTCTGGCCGCCGCGCGCCAGGGCGATGGCTTCATGGGCGCGCTCGCGCTCCTGACCTAGCTCGTACGGGCGCAAGCGGCGCACGGCGACAAGCGAACCGAGCATCTCCAGGTAGCCACGGTAACCAATCACCACATCGGCCTGCCGAATCGCTTGCCGAGCGCGGCCGGTCATCAAGTCGAGCGGCCCCGGCCCGATGCCGACGAGCCACAATCTGCCCGGTGTGGTGGTCTCCACGCGGCGGGCGACGGCGACCGTGGCATGGGCGGACCGCTGCTTCGGGACGACCAGGGCCCTGGCATCTCCGCCGCTGGCGAGGATCGCTGCCGGCTCGCAGACGCCCGGCGTGCCGACGTGGCGCTGGACCTCGGCGGAGGGTGACGGGGTGCCGGTGACAGCCGCAAGCGCCACGGCCGGATAGGTGACGAGTGGGACGCCGAGCCGCTCGGCCAGCGCGACCACACCCGGCTCAGTCGCCCGGCGGTCGATGGTCGCCACGGTGCCGACGCTGGCCCAGGCCAGGCCGGCCCCGGCGACTGCCGCGCGTGCCAGCGCCTCAATCTCATCTGCTGGTGCGCCCAGGCTGCACCCGACACCCACAACCAGCGTCGGCGGCCGGTAGACGATGGTCGGCGGCGGGTGCGGTGACGCGTCGGGGCCAGAAAGTATGACCAGCCGGTCCGTCACGAGCAGGCGCGGACCATCCCAGGCGAACATCTCCGTGAGCGACGCCACGCGCGGCCACGTTGGCGGCAGGCCGTCAAGCAGCGTGTGCGGACCGGCATCCTGGTAGACCACCGGCACCGTGCCAGCCACGACGGCCGCGGCGGCTTGCTTCAGCACGGTGGGCGACGCCTCCACCTTCCACCCGTGCCCACTGCCCAGCGTGTCGAGCGCCGGCAACCCCAGCGCATCACTGGCCGTCGAGATCACCGGCTCTGCACCGATGGCGTCCGCGACGGTGGCGGCGAGCGTGTTCGCGCCCGACTGGTGCCCCCCGAGCAACGCGACGACGTGGCGGCCAGCCTCGTCCACGCAGACGACGGATGGGCCGTCCTGCTTTTGCCCGAGCAGCGGCGCGACCAGCCGGACCGTCGCGCCGGTCGCCAGCACGAAGACCAGCGCTTCAACGTCGGGGAACAGCGCGGCGACCCGGTCCGCGAGTGGGCCGGCGATGGCAACCGCGCCCGGAGGGGCCTCGGACAGCCAGCGCTCGGCCAGGTGGAGCGTCGCTGCTGGTCCCAACGACGCCGCGATCTCGCCGCCGAGCCGGGCACCACCGCGCGTGACCGCCAGCACCGCGATGCCGGCGCGCTGCCGTCGAACGATCACGCCTCGCGCCCCGCCGCCGATGCCTCTGAGCCGTCGGATGCGCCTGTTGCTGCGACCTTTGGCCGGGCCGGTCCGGCTTGATGCCCACGCCCTTCTGCCAGCCGGTAGACGTGGCTGTAGGCCGGGTCGTACAGGTTGGACCGCTTGGCGGCGGCCATCCGCCGAAGCTCCGGGTCGATGGCTGCCCCGACCAGAATCAGCGCCTGCCGCTTGAGTCCCGCCGCCCGAGACGCCGCCGCGATGTCGCCCAGCGTGCCGCGAATGATGGTTTCATCCTCCCAACTCACGCGGTGCAAGACTGCGGCCGGCGTCTCGGGCGTATAGCCGCCGGCGATCAACTCGGCAATGGCCCGCTCGATGACGCCAATGCTCAGGAAGAGGCAGATCGTGCCGCCATGCTCGGCCATCGCACGCAGTTTTTCCCGCTCGGGGATGGTTGTGCGCGAGGGCAGGCGGGTCAGAATCACGGTCTGCGCGATCTCGGGCACCGTCAACTCGGCGTCCAGCGCGGCGGCAGCGGCAAACACGGCGCTTACGCCCGGCACCACCGCATACGGCACGCCGGCCTGGTCCAGTGTAACCATCTGCTCGTGCATAGCCCCGTAGATGGCCGGGTCGCCGCTCTGGACCCGCGCAACGAGCATGCCGGACTTCGCCACAGCGATCATGCGCGCCGTGATTTCTTCCAGGTGCATCCCCGCGCTACCGATCACCTCGGCGTCGGGCCGGGCGAGCGCCGCCACGCCCGGATGCACCAGCGACTCGGCCCAGACCACGAGGTCGGCCTGCTGGATGACCTTCACGGCTCGGACGGTCAGCAAGTCGGGGTCGCCCGGGCCAGCGCCGACGAACACCACCATGCCGCCGCGCGGCTCTCGAAACGTTCCCACAGTTGTGCCTACCTCCGTCGAACGATCAGCAGCGCAAAGTAGTCGCGGGGCGGGTCCGCCAGCAGCCGGCGCGGCTCGTGGACGATCTCTTGCTCGGGCCAGCCGCAGCGCCGCACATAGACGGCTTGATCCAACAGGCCGTGGCGGTCGAGCAGCCGTAGTAGGTCGCCCAGGCCTGCCCCGACCTTCAGGATCACAACGCAACTGAACTGCCGGAGCGCGTCGTCAACCTCTGCCAGCGTGGTCGTGGCCGGCACAATCGCCAGCCGGTCATCGTAGTCGGTGAGTTCGACGCCCGCCGCCGCCGCTGCCGCCGTCACCGACGACACGCCGGGCACTATCTCGATGGAGAAGCCGGGCCGGAGCGTGCCGAGAGCCGCCATCAGCCGCCCGAAGCTGCCGAACAGCATCGGGTCGCCCTCAGTCAGGAAGACGCCATGCCCGTCGTCGCCCAACGCTGCCAGGATGTGCCGCGCCACACCGTCCCAGGTCTCGCCCGCGCGGCTCTCTGGGAACGGCACGATCTCGACGCGCTGCCGGCCGGCATCCAGGTGGGCCGCCACGATCTCCAGCGCCATACTGCGCCCGCCGGCTCGTCGGGTCGGCGCGAAGATTACGTCAGCCTCGCGGATGGACCGGACAGCCTTCAGCGTCAACAACTCGGGGTCGCCCGGCCCGACGCCGACGCCGACAAGCCGAGGCAGCTCAGCGCCGACGCGCGATCTGGTCACAGCGCGCGTCCGGACAGCGTGACGATGGTTATCGGGTTCTCGGCCTGGAGCCGCGTGTACCCGACGATATCCGTGCCGCGCGCCACGCCGATCTGGACGACCTCGGCGGGGATGCTGTGGGCGCGCGCCCAGGCGACCGCCTCGGTCACCCGTTCGAGGATCACCAGATTGATGACGACGCGTCCATCGTGCCTGATGCGGCGCGTCGCTACGTCAAGGATGGCACCCAGACTTCCGCCGCTGCCGCCAATGAACACGGCGTCCGGGTCGGGCAGATCTTCGAGCGCGTCCGGTGCTTTGCCGTCGATCACCTTGATCTGCGCTCGACCCGCCAGCCGCCCGACATTCTGCCAGAGCAGCGACCGTTGGGCGGCCGTCTGCTCGGTGGCGAAGACGCGCAAGTCAGGCACGAGCGCAACCGCCTCGATGGTCAGGGAGCCGGAGCCGGCCCCGACGTCCCAGAGGATGCCGCCGGGGCGCAGTCGAAGTTTGCTCAGGCTGACGGCGCGGACCTCGGGCTTTGTAATCATGCCTGCGCTGTGGTGAAACTCCGTTTCTGGGCGGCCGAAGAGCGGCTGTCGCTGCGCCGCCGGCTGGGGCGCGACCCTTGGGCCTGGTGCCCACGACAGCGCCGGCACCACCATGACGTTCAGCGGCCAAAACGTCATGGCTGCCAGTCCGGCCAGCGTCGTCTGGTGTTCGGCTTCGCGCTCGCCGCCGAGGTGCTCGAAGACCCAGGCGTCGGCACCAGCTGCGCCGGCGGCAAGCAGCGCCCCTGCCACGACCGCCGGCGTGTTCGTGTCGTCCGTCAGGATGGCAAGCTTCGTCGCACCATGCGCCGCCGCGACCGCATCAGCAAGTGGCCGGCCGTGCGCCGACACGACACGGGCGTCCTGCCATGCAACGCCGAGCCGAGCGAACGCCAGCGCCACTGACGAGACGTTTGGGATGATTTCGACGCGCTCCCGGCCCAGCCGAGCCACCAGCAGTGGCCCGATCCCGAAGAAGCACGGGTCGCCCGATGCCAGCACCACGACGCGTTTCCCGCTATCTGCCTCGATCTGCTGGTAGACATGTTCCAGGCCGCCGGTGATCGGCAGGCGCTCAGCCCGGACGTCGGAGAACAGGTCCAGGTGGCGCTGACCCCCGACCAGCAGCTCGGCCTGCTGCACTCGCGCCCAGATGGCGGCCGGCAGGCTGGCCGGGCCGTCGTCGCCGATACCAACGACCAGGACGGTCGCCGGAGAATCCTGGCCGGGCGTCTCTGCTGTCACCACACGTACCCCTTTCTCGCAGCGTGCGGGAATAATAGGGGCAGCCGACCGTCGCGCCGCCCGTGTGCCGCTGGATAGTGCCGGACACGCATGTCAACTTTTGGCGGTGCAGCACCATCACCCATCGCCGGCCTGGAGCGTGAACCCGCATGCGACGCTTGCTCATAATCGGGATTGGTGCTGGCGACCCGGACTACATCACCATCCAGGCGGTCAAGGCGCTCAACGCAGTCGATGTGTTCTTTATGGTCGAGAAGGGCGAGCAGAAGGCCAGTATGGTCGATCTGCGGCGCGACCTGATCGAGCGGCACGTTGAACACCGCGCCTATCGCGTCGTCGAGATCCGAGACCCCGAGCGTGACCGAACGGCTGGCCGGTACGGCGCGGCCGTCGAAGCGTGGCGACACCAGCGCGCCGACGCCTACGAGGCGGCGATTCGCGACCATCTCGGAGCGGACGAGTGCGGGGCCATCCTGGTCTGGGGCGATCCGTCGCTGTACGACAGCACCCTCGGCATCGTCGAGGAGATCGTGGCGCGCGGGGCGCTGGCCCTGGAGTACGCAGTCGTTCCTGGCATCAGCAGCGTGCAGGCGCTGGCCGCCCGCCACCGCACCAACCTGAACCGCATCGGCGAGTCCATCCAGATCACCACTGGCCGGCGTCTGGCGCAGGGCTGGCCGCCCGATGTGGACAACGTGGTCGTGATGCTGGACGCGCAGAACACGTATCAGCACCTGGAAGCCGACGACCTCGACATCTTCTGGGGGGCGTACATCGGCACGCCCGACGAACTGCTGATCGCTGGCAGACTCACAGAGGTTGCGGTCGAGATTGAGCGCGTGCGCGCCGAGGCCCGTGCTCGCCACGGCTGGATCATGGACACGTACCTGCTGCGCCGCAGGCTGCCGTGACAGACAGGTCGCCGGCTGGGGCGGTCCTGATCCTGGGCGGAACCACCGAGGCCCAGCAACTGGCCGACGCTTTGCAACTGTCGGGAATTCGCGTCGTGACCTCACTGGCCGGGCGCACGAGCGATCCGCATCATCCCGCTGGCGATCTTCGTGTTGGCAGGTTCGGCGGGGTCGAAGGGTTGTCAACCTGGCTTCAGGCGCACCAGACGCCGGCCGTCGTGGACGCCAGCCATCCGTTTGCGGCGCAGATGTCGGACGCTGTTGCTGCGGCATGTAGCAGGACGGGCACGCCCCTGCTGCACCTTGAGCGCCCCCCCTGGACGGAGCAGCCCGGCGACCGCTGGCACCGTGTGGCGAGTCTCGTGGAGGCAGCGGCGCTGGCCCCCGTGCTAGGTCGGCGCGCCTGGCTGACAACCGGCAGGCAGGGCGTCGGCCAGTTCGCTCAGGTGGCAGACTGCTGGTTCCTGATTCGCTGCATCGAGTCGCCAGCGTCTCCGTTGCCGAAACACCATGCCCTGCTGCTGGCGCGCGGTCCGTACACCCTGCCCGACGAACTGGCGTTGATCGACCAGCACCGCATTGAGGTGTTGGTGACAAAAGACAGTGGCGGCGCCCCCACCGAAGCCAAGCTTGCAGCAGCCCGCCAGAAGGGCCTGCCAGTAGTGGTGGTCGGGCGGCCAGCCAGCACGCGGACGGAAGCGTCAATGGTGGCAGACGTGGAGCAGGCGGCAGTGTGGGTGACGGCCCGCGTCCGTCCGTCATTGCTCTGATGCTGCGGTCGCCCGCCTGAGCGGTCGAACCGTTACCGTCAGCCACCTTGTGCCAGCCGCAGCAGGTGGTTTGCGGCGGCGGCGGCCAGCGCCGAGCCGCCGCGCGTGCCCCGCACGGTGACACACGGGATGTCCGTCAACAGCGCGTGCTCCTTCGACTCGTCGGCGGCCACGAACCCGACTGGCATGGCAATGATGGCTGCCGGCCGGACCGCACCAGCCTGGATCAAGTCGAGGAGGGCCAACAGGGCGGTTGGGGCGTTGCCGATGGCGACGACGGCACCGTCAAGCTGCTCGGCGAGGCTGAAGATGCCAGCCGCCGAACGGGTGATGCCGTGCTGGCGAGCGAGCGTTTCCGCGTCGTCAGCCTGGATGGCGACGTGCAGGCCAACGCCGAGGGCCGCCAGCATGGGCCGCGAAATGCCCGCCGCGACCATGCCGACATCAACCACGAGGTTTGCGCCGCCCGCTAGTGCCGAGACTGCGGCGCTGATCGGGTCGCCGCGTAGGGCCACGCGTTCGATGAGGTCCGCGTCGCCAGCGGCGTAGACCAGCCGGGCCACCAAGCCGCGCACTGGCTCGTCTGGCGGCAGCCGGGCGGCCAGGGCGGCTTCGATGCGCTGCCGACTGAGCACCTCGATCTCGGCCGGCGGCAGGCCGTGCCGCCGCAGCAACGGCCCGGGGATCGCGGTGGATGCGGGCGCACGAGTTGCGAGCGCGTCATCGCCTACCGCGCCCATCGCTGCCGCCCCGGTCCTCGTTGCATCCTGCTCCACCGTGCCCGCCCTTATTTTCGTCGCGGCGCACGCATCCACGAAGCGCGGCGCGAGACGGGCATCGCTGCCGAAGTGCAGATGCAGGTACGATCCGAGGATGTTGCCCTGCACGAACCCCTCGGCGCGGTCAGGGCCGCCGAGTACATCGTAGGCGGCCAAAGGGTCGGGCGGTGCGTCAGTGACGGAGTAGTGGAACTCGTGGCCGCGAACTGTCTCGCCAGCGCGCAGCAACATGCTGTCCCGCCGCGCCCGCGCCTCGCGGTACCCCAGCGTCAGCCGTTTGCCTGACAGTGTGCTCTCGCCCTGCACCAGTCCGAGCATCGGGTGGCGTTCGCCGTCGGCCGTCGTGAGCGCCTGTTGCAGATACATCAGGCCGCCGCACTCGCCATAGATCGGCAGTCCGGTCGCTGCGACGTGCCGTATGGCCGCCAAAATCGGGGCGTTTGCCGCAAGCTGAGCGCCGAACAGTTCAGGGAAGCCGCCACCGAGGTAGATGCCGCCTGTGCTGGCTGGCAGCGCTGTGTCGTGCAACGGGCTGAACGGCACCAGTTCCGCACCCCAGGCCGCCAACAGGTCGAGGCTATCCTGATAGTAGAAGTTGAACGCTTCGTCCTGCGCCAGCGCGATTCGCACGCGCGGCGGGATCGGCTCGGCGGGGAACAAGCCTGATGGCACGACGCGAGGTGCTTCGACCGCTGCCAACTGCAACAGCCGTTGGAGATCGACGTGCTGCTCCACCTGATCGCCGGCCCCAGCCACGAGCGCGGTCGGCAGCAGGCGCTCGGAAGCCGGCACCAGCCCGAGGTACCGCTCGTCCTGGCGCAGCGTGCGGTCGCGCGGGAGCCAGCCAAGCACCGGCACGTCCGTGAGCGACTCGATGGCCTCCCGGCCGATCTCGGCGTGGCGCGCACTGGCGACGTTGTTGAGGACGACGCCAATCAGCCGCAACGCGGGGTCAAGCTGCTGGCACCCCAGCACCGTCGCGGCGACGCTGCGGGCGGCCTTCGCGGCGTCAACGACCAGCAGCACCGGCAGACCGAGCAGCTTGGCGACGTGCGCGGTGCTGCCGGTCTCGCCTTCGCCCGTCCGTCCGTCGAACAGGCCCATGACGCCCTCGACGAGCGCCACGTCTGCGGTTGCAGCCGACCGCGCGAACAGTTCACGCAGCGCCGGCTCTGGCAGTTGCCACGAGTCCAGGTTGCGGGACGGCCGGCCAGCGACCTGGGCATGCTGTCCAGGGTCGATGTAATCCGGGCCGACCTTGTACGGCTGGACGGTCATCCCGCGCCGCTGGAGGGCAGCGATCAGCCCAAGCGTCAGCGTCGTCTTGCCGACGCCGCTTGCAATGCCCGCGACCACGAGGCCGATCATCGACCCAACCAATCAGCCCCGCAACCAGCGTATGAGCTCGTGCATGCTCGGACGGTGCCTGGAGGAGGTTGAGGTCGCCTCAAATCTTGTGTCATCCCGAGTGGAGCGAGCTTGCGAGCGAAATCGAGGGATCTCGATTTCTGGCGCATTGGCACCTGATATCCCTCCCCCCCGCTCGCAAGCTCGCTTCGGTCGGGATGACAGTTGGAGTCTTGTTGTCGGCGCGGCCACGCGTCAGGCCCGGCCGAGGCCAACGTGCGCCGCCTGGATCAAACCGCCGGCCCGCAGTTGGTCGATGGGCAGGTAGCGCCCGCCGAGCGCCTCACTGAGCGGCCGGCAGACGCCGACCCGCATGCTGCCGCTCTCGGTGTCCACGACCACCGACTCAATGCCGCGCGCGCGGATCTCTCCGGCCAGCGCCATGATCTCGCTTGTGGCGTCGCCGCTGCCGAGCGACACGTTAGCGCGCCCGTCCGACACGACGAGCAGCAGCGGCACATCCTCAGGGTGGTTCGCATGGTGCCGCTCAAAGGCCAGCATCCCGACCTGGAGCGCGTGCCCGAGTGGCGTCCGGCCGCCAGTCGGGAGCGACTGCAAGCGGCGCTCGGCAAGGTCCACCGACGAGGTCGGCGGCAGCAGTAGCTCGGCTTTCGAGCCACGGAACGCGATCAGGCCCACGCGGTCGCGCTTCTGGTAGGCGTCCAGTAGCAGCGACAGGACCGCCTGCTTGGCGGTAGCCATCCGCTTGCGGGCCGCCATTGAGCCGCTGGCATCGACCGCGAACAAGATCACGTTGCCGGCCCGCGTCTCTCGGACCTTGTCGTGGAGGTCGGCGGCCTTCACCAGCAGGGCCGGGCCGTCCGGCTGCTGCTCGCGGCGGCGGGTCTGGTGGGGGGCAGCAGCCCGCAGCGTCGCGTCGAGAGCGAGATCGCGCGTGGCGGCCCCGGCCGGCGTGGCCCGCACGTATGCACCCTGGCCCTGGCGCGTTCGGACCCGGCTGCGCTTGCCGGCCCGGGTGGTGCGCTCCTGGCGCGCGGGTGCGGCCGGTGCCAACTTTGCCACGGCGTAGGGGTCGCCGGCTGCAACGACCTGATCCTCGGCCGGAGCCTGCCCGTCCGGCGGGGACTGCGGCTGCTCAGGGTCCGGCTGGGCGGCGTCGGGCCGGGGCGGCGCGCTGCTCTCTGGCTGCTGATCGTCGTCGGGCGGGGGCGGCGGCGACTCGTTGCGGTGGTTTTCAATCGAGCGGTCAAGGTCGTTGGGGTCCATGCGCGGCTGCTCGAACGGCTGCCGCCGGCGACGGTGCAACAGTGCCAGTTCGGCGGCGTCGCGCACGTCTTCCTCCAGCACACGGACGCGACCGGCGTAGGCGGCCAGCGTCGTCGCCGTCTTGTACATCACGATATCGGCGCGCAGACCGTCCACCTGGAAGTCGCAGCACAGGTGGGTGATGAGGTCGAGCATGCGGTCGTCCAGGATGACGCGCGGCAACTGGACGCGGGCGTCCAGTATGCGCGCTTGCTCGTCCTCCTCGGCCGCGCGCCACCGTTCTACGAAGCCGATCGGGTCGGACTCGAAGGCGATGCGGCGCCGGACGACTTCGCCACGCTCAGCGCGGTCGGGCAGGCCGGCGACCTCGACGGCCAGGGCGAACCGATCCAGCAACTGCGGGCGCAGGTCGCCTTCCTCAGGGTTCATCGTGCCGACGAGGATCAACTGGGCGGGATGGGAGAGCGAGATGCCCTCGCGCTCGACATAATTCGTCCCCATCGCGGCCACATCGAGGAGCACATCGACCAGATGATCGTTCAGCAGGTTGACCTCATCGACGTAAAGAATGCCGCGATGGGCCGCCGCCAGCAGCCCTGGCTCGAAGCGCCGCTGGCCCTGCCCGATGGCCGCCTCGATGTCGATGGTGCCGGTCAGCCGGTCCTCGGTGGCCCCGACCGGCAAGTTCACAATTGGCACCCGTCGGCTGGCGGTCGGCAGCGGCGACGTGCCGGCGTGTTCGCGGTCCAGGCAGTCGGCGCACCAGTCGTCGGGGCTGGCCGGATCGCAGCCGTAGTGGCACCCGACCACGACGTCGATCTCGGGGAGCAGCCCGGCCAGCGCCCGCACGGCGGTTGACTTGGCGGTGCCCTTCTCGCCGCGAATCAGCACGCCGCCCAGCCGCGGGTTCACGGCATTGAGGATCAGCGCCCGCTTCATGCGCTCCTGCCCGATGAGCGCGGTGAACGGGAAGACCGGGCGGGTGCTGACCCGACGTGGCCGGCTGGCAGGCGTGGATGCGTCCGTCGTCATGTGCTCGTTGCCAGGCTGCGGCTGCGCGGTCACCGGCTCTCCCCTGCATCTGCGCTTTCGCCGCGCGCCTCAAGCTGATTTTCCACGTCGAGGTACACCTGTTCCAGCCGCTTTCTCGTCTCGGGGTCAGGCGCTTCCCACAGGCCACGGTCCATCGCCTCGGTCAGCCGCTCCACGATGCCTCGCAATGCCCACGGGTTCTTCTGCTCGAAGAATTGTCGCGTGTCCTCGTCGAAGACGTAGGCATCGGTGACGCGCTCGTACATCCAATCTTCGACCACATGCGCGGTCGCGTCGTAGCCGTACAGGTAGTCCACCGTGGCGGCCATCTCAAACGCGCCCTTGTAGCCGTGCCGCTTGATGCTGTTGATCCACTTCGGGTTGACAACGCGCGTCCGGAACACGCGCTTCGCCTCGTCGGACAGGTCGCGCTGCTTCGGCTCCAGCGGGTTGGACGAGTCCCCGAAATACTGCTTCGGGTCGTGCCCCGAGAGCGCCCGGACCGTCGCGATCATGCCGCCGTGGTACTGCAAGTAGTCGTCACTGTCGAAGATGTCGTGCTCGCGGTTGTCCTGGTTCTTCGCGGCGACGACGATGCCCGCGAACCGCTCCTTGAACTCGTCAGGAGCCTCCGCGCCGAACGTGCCGCGCCCGTAGGCGAACGCGCCCCACGCCTGGTAAACGGCGGCTAGATCCTGGTCAGTTTGCCAGTTCTTCTCGTCCAGCACTGGCAGGATGCCCGCCCCATAGGTGCCCGGCTTGCTGCCGAAAATGCGGAAAGTCGAGGTGCGCCAGGCGTCGTCACGCGACATGCCGGCGGCCTCCTTGCGGACCGCATCCGAGCGCACACGCGCCGCCACGAAGTTCTGATCTGACGGCTCGTCCAGGCTGGCGACCATTTGCACCGCGTCGTCCATCAGGTGGATCAGGTTCGGGAAGGCGTCGCGGAAGAAGCCGCTGATACGGGCGGTCACATCAATGCGCGGCCGGCCAAGCTCACCGAGGGGGATCAACTCGACGCCGCGCACCCGCCGGTTCTCGCGCTGCCAGACTGGCCGCACCCCGAGCAAGTACAGGATCTCGGCCACGTCGTCGCCGTGCGTCCGCATGGCCGATGTGCCCCACACGACGATGCCGACCGACTCCGGATAGGTGCCTTCTTCGGCCAGATATTTGGCGATCAGGGCGTCCCCCAGGGCAACGCCGGTGTCCCAGGCGTTGGGCGACGGGATCGTGTTGGGGTCCACCGAGTAGAAGTTGCGGCCGGTCGGCAGGGCGTTGGCTTGCCCGCGCGTCGGGGCACCGCTCGGGCCGGCCGGGACATACCGCCCGTCTAAGCCGCGCAACAGATTGCCGATCTCGTCAGTGGTGCGCTCCAGGCTCGGCACCAGCGTGTTGCTCACATAGTCGAGCGCCTCGCGGACTACCACGCCGTCGCCGGGGAACGTGCGCTCCACCAGCGGCGCAACGGACGCCGGTGCGTAGGCCGATGTCTGCAACTCGCCCAGCAGTTCCCGCCCGAGAAGCTCCAGGCGCTCGATCACGTCGCCATTGCTGCGGACCGGGCTGGTGTCGTCCAGGCGGGCCAGGATCGGTGGCACCGCGCCCGCGAAGACCGCGCCCCGGTCGGCCGTCAGCTCTTGATACGAGAAGCCGAATGCTTCGGACAGCGCCCGGCGCAGGCTCGGCCCGTCCACGTTGTCGAGGCGGGTCAGCGCCAGCAACAGCCCGATCTGCTGCTCGGCGGCCGGTGCCTGACCGAGCGTGTGCAGGCCGTCGCGAATCTGCGCGTCCTTCAACTCGCAGAGGTAGCCGTCAACGTGCAGCAGGAAGTCGTCGAAGATGTCATCGCCGGGCTGCTCGGACTGGTGCAGGTCCCGGTCGAGCTTGGCTTCCTGGATCATCGCCCAGATCTGTTCACGGACAACCGGTGCCTTCTTCGGATCGAGCGTCTGCACCTGATAATACTCGTCCATCAGTTGCTCAAGCTTGACGATCTCGTTGTACGAATCAGCCGTTTGCATCGCTGGGATCAGGTGGTCAACGATGGTCGCGTGGGCGCGACGCTTGGCCTGGGCACCCTCGCCGGGGTTGTTGACGATGAACGGGTAGAAGTGCGGCATCGGTCCGAGCGCGACCTCGGGGTAGCAGGAGGACGAGAGGCCCAGGCTCTTGCCCGGTAGCCATTCGAGCGTCCCGTGCTTGCCGATGTGACAGATGGCGTGTGCCCCGAACACCTCACGCAGCCAGGCGTAGTAGGCGAGATAGTGGTGGGTCGGCGTCAGGTCCGGGCTGTGGTAGATGGCGATGGGGTTCTCGCCGAAGCCGCGCGGGGGCTGGATGCCGACGAAGACGTTGCCAAATCGCAGGCCCGGCACCACCAGATCGTCACCATCCCGGTAGACCTCGCCGGGCGGGTCGCCCCAGGCATCGCGCAGTTCGGCCTGGACGGTGGCGCTGAAGCCGTCGAAGGCCCGGCGGTAGCCGGGCGCGTTCATTCGGCCCGCGCCGGCCATCTGGCTCTCCGTCAGGAACTCCTGATCGTACGAGCACTGGTCGATGAGCGCGTGAATGAGCGCGTCGCCGTTGTCCGGCAGATCAGCCACCACATAGCCGGCCTGCCCCAGTGCGTGCAGGATGTTCATGACTGATGCTGGCGTGTCCAGGCCGACCGCGTTGCCGATGCGGGCGTTCTTGGTCGGATAGTTGCTGAGGACTAGCGCAACCTTCCGTTCGGCCGGCGGCGTGCGGCGCAAGCGTGCCCAGGCTGCCGCCAGCGCAGCCGTAAACGCGATGCGGTCTGGCACCGGCTGGTAGCGCATGAGCCGCGCGCCGAGTCGCTCGTCCTCGACGGCCTCTTGCTTGAACGAGATCGGAACGCCGATGATCCGCCCGTCAAACTCGGGCATTGCGACGTTCATCGCCGTGTCAATCGGACTGAGGCCGGAGGCGCTGCCGGCCCACTGCTCGGCGGTGCTGGTCGAGACGATGGCCTGGATCACCGGCACGTCAAGCTGGTCAAGCCCCTGGACGGACCAGCCGCTTGCGACAGTGACGCCCTTGACCTCGACTTGACTCATCGCAAAACTGAGCGTGTTGAGGACCACATCGACGCGAGCCACGCCGTCCGCGTCCAGCAGATAGTCGCGGAAGACGACCGGCACGCCGTCTGGCCCACCCTTCAAGCTTTGGCAGTAGATGGCGAGCGGCGTGCACCCTTCGGTTTCGAGGCCGCGCACCAGTGCATCCACGAACCTGAGGTTCCGGCTCATCCAGTGGGCGCGGTAGAACAGGATCGCGACGACGCCGCGCTCAGGACTGCCGTGCCGCTCCAGGTAGTCGTCAATACTGACATGATCCGGCTCGTCGGGGTGGTACACGCCTTCCCAGGCTACGGCGCGCGGCGGGGCGGCCGGGTACTCGGTGCCGAGAACGCTGTTTGCCAGCAGCGCCAGCATCGCGGCCAGATTCTCGATGCCGCCGTGGGCAAGGTACTCGGCCACGGCGATCACGAGATTCGGTGCGGCGGTGCACGCGGCCTGCAAGTCAAGGTCCGGAGCCTGGTCGCCGGGGATTGCCACCACGGGAATCTGCCGCTCGCCGCACTCGCGCACGAGGCGGTCCCAGCCAGCGTCAATGGCGCGCTTGCCGCCCAGCAGTCGCGCCACCACGATTCCGGCACGCGGTAGCTCGGCGGTCAGGAAGGTATCTACTTCGTCGGCGGTCGCCAGCGTGGCGGGGTTGACGGCCCGCACCAACGGGAAATCGTCCGGTAGTCGCTCCAGCGCGTGGGCCAGCGTCAGTAGATCGGTGTCGGCGGTGCTCAGGACCAGAATCGAGTGGTCGGCCATCAAAACTCGATCCCCCGCTGGGCCTTGATGCCCTGCTGGAACGGGTGCTTAATCATGGTCATCTCGGTGACAAGGTCGGCGGCATCGACCAGTGCTGGGGGTGCGCCGCGTCCCGTCAGGACCAGGTGCAGCCGGGCCGGCTTGTCGCGGATCAGCGCCAGCACGTCATCAAGCGTCACCAGCCCTGCCTTGATCGACCCGAGGATCTCGTCAAGCACCACCATGTCATAGTCGTCGGCCAGCACCACGTCGCGGGCGCGCTCAAACGCCTTCGCGGCGGCCTCTTCGTGCTCCTCCATCGGAATACGCGAGTCGCGCAGGCGGTCGATGGTGAAACCCATGCCCATGCGGACGAGTTGGATGTTGGGTTCGAGTTTGAGGAGTGACTGCGACTCGCCAGTCTTCCAGCGGCCCTTGATGAACTGGATGATGAGGACACGCATGCCGTTGCCGGCGGCGCGCACAGCAAGGCCCAGTGATGCCGTCGTCTTCCCCTTGCCGTCGCCAGTGTTGATGATCACCAGTCCGCGCGGCTCTTTGCGTTCGGTCGCCATCAGCCTCGTCCCCCTCGTCGCAGTCATCGACAGCCGTGGCCGGCCGATGACGGTGCTGTGTCGGAAGGCTGCCGCGCGACAGAGTGTGCCGGCACGGACCGGCGCGCAATCGGGGCGATTGCGAGGCGAGCGTGTCGGGCGGCTCTCTGACGCGGAAAGCAGCATCCCGGCCAACTCGGGCAGGTCTCCTGGCTGGCGGATCTGCGTCGTCGGCGCCTTCCCGTGCCAAGATTGGCACAGTGGCATGCTGCCGAAAACTCCCCGCTCACAGTGGCGCGACCGCGGCGGATTCTCACCGCCTTCCCTATTCTGCCCCGGCGACGTGTTGTCGCCCGTGGGCCACCCGAGCAGCATATGTCTGAAATGTGAAAGAACGTGTGGGCAAGCATACTCTGCACGGCAGCCACGGTCCAAATGGGCTGTGCTACTCTGACAGTTCCTGGTAGACTCCGCCGCTGGCATTCCAGGCCCGTCATCTGGAGTTCATGATCGAATGACCGACCACGGCCAGCGCGCCGCGACCGGCCAGCCGGGGGCCGGCGACAATCTCACTGGGCAACGCGCCATCGCTGCCCCGCCTGCGGCGCGGCGGCGCGCCGTCATCCTCGCGCGGGTGTTCGCGATCTCCGTCGGGCTGTTGCTCCCGCTGGTGGCGCTGGAGATCATGTTGCGGCTGTTCGGGCCGTTCCTGCCGGGCAACTACGACACCGGCCAGGACGTCCGCCGCCATCCGACGCTCGGGCACTATCACACGCCCGGCTTTCGCGGCTGGGTCAAGACGCCGCAGTTCACGGTGCCCATCGTCATCAACCCGATGGGCTTCCGCGACCCGCGCCAGTCCTACGCCAAGCCGCCCGGCACATTCCGCATACTGGCCCTGGGTGACTCATACGTCGAGGCCCAGCAGGTGCCGCTCGAACAGTCGGTCACGGCGCTGCTGGAGCACCGGCTTACGACATCGCTGGGCCGCCCCGTCGAGGTCATCAACGGCGGCGTCTTCGGCTACGGCACCACCCAGGAATATCTGCTGCTCGACCAGGAGGGCGTGAAGTATCAGCCCGATATGGTGGTGCTGTTCTTTTGCCACTGCAACGATGTCCCGAACAATAACTACCGGATGGAACTCATCAACGGAGAGTTGCACCGCGCCCTCAAGCCGTACTACGACCTGGACGACGACGCCACTGAGCTACGGCTGCTGACGCCGCCGCCGCCGAGCGCCCGCACGTCGTTGCGCGCCCGGATGCGTGACTACTCGATGCTCTACAACGTCATTGAGACTGGCGTGGTCTACAAACTCGAGTTGCAGAATCCGCGCGAGTCGTTCAACGGCGTCGATGGTCTAGTCGATCCGACGCGCGGCAAGTACGACGCGAAGCCGACCGGCGAGTGGGAGCGCGCGTGGCGGATAACCGATCTGGTGCTTGAAAAGTTGCGCGACCGCGCTGCTGAGATGGGCGCGCCGCTGGTCGTCGTCGGCATCCCTGAGTGGCGGATGCTGGACCGCCCCTACTGGCAGCGCGACGCGAATAAGCGGCTCGTCGAGAGCGGCCGAGGTGGCCCGGACGCCCCGGTGAAGCACCTGAGTGCAATCGCGCGTCGCCTCGGGGTGCCATACTTGGATTTGCAGCCGGCGTTTCAGCCGAAGGTCGATGCCGACAGCCTCTTCACCTACTATCTGGAGGCTGACTACCATTGGACAGCCGCCGGCCACATCGTTGCGACGGACGCTGTTGCCGCGTTCCTGGCCGAGCAGGGTATGCTGCCGCGCTGACGCAGCAGCCGGCTGTTGCGCCAGTCTGCGCATGGACCGGCGGCGCGGCGGGAGGGACGACGACCATGAGAGCAGCCCTGTTTTACGGCGGGCGCGACATCCGCGTCACTGAGCTTCCCGATCCGACGTGCGGCCCCGGTGAGGTGCTGGTTGCTATCAAGGCCGCTGGCGTGTGTGGGTCTGACTTGCATCCGTATCGTGGGGCGGACCCGTGGGGCAGCCCGGCCGGCCTGGAGCCGCGCCGCGCCGGCCACGAATTGGCAGGCGTCGTGGCAGACGTCGGTGCGGGTGTGACGCACGTCGGCGTGGGGCAGCGCGTCGGCATTGAGCCGATGCACCTCGTGGGGTGCGGGCGCTGCCGCCAGTGCCGGCGCGGAGACTACCACGTCTGCCCGACGCGCGGGATGCACCTCGGTCAGCGTCGTGGCAGCGCCGGCTTCTCCGAGCTTGACGTCGTGGTGGCCGACAACGTGTATCCGCTGCCCGACTCGGTGTCACTCGACGCGGCGTCGCTGCTGGACGTGTACGGCTGCGGCGTCCACGCGATCAACCGTATTCCGCTGCGGGCACCGGAGTACGTCTGCGTCGTTGGCACCGGACCGATCGGCCTGACGATGGGGCAGGTCGCAGGGGCGGCTGGCGCAAAGCGCGTCATCATGATTGGGCGGCGCGACGAGCCCTTGCAGATCGCGCTGGACGTGGGCGCGGCCGATGCGGTCATCAACAACACGCACGTTGTCCACCTGGCCGAAGCCGTGGCTGACCTGACGGATGGCGAACTCTGCGACGCCGTCTTTGAGACGGTCGGCGGCACCGAGGACACGCTGGGGCAGAGCGTCGAGGTGGCGGCGTTCGGCGGGCGCGTCGGCATCATCGGGGCATTCTGGGGGAACGTGGCCGTCGCGTATCGGAGCGCGAATCGCAAGGAGTTGGATGTGCGCTGGTGCAACAGCTACTCAACGTGGCACGGCAAGCGCGAATTCCAGATTGCCCTGGACATGGTGGCCGATGGCCGCGTCCAGGCCGAACCCTTGATCTCGCACCGCTTCCCGCTGGCCGAGATCGCCGCCGCATTTCACGCTGCCGACGACAAGCGTGCGTCAGGCGCGATCAAGGTGCTGGTGCAGCCATAGGCGGGTTGTCACTGCGGCGCGCCTGCTCTGCGTACTCGGAGCGCAGCAACCCGTAGATGGCGCTGCCATGATACGCGCCGTCGTCCTCCATCGAGTGTTCGCGCCGTTCGCCCTCGCGCCTGAACCCGAGCCGCTCCAGCAGCCGCACTGACCGCCCGTTGTCCACGACGGTGATGGCCTCGATGCGGTTCAGGGCGAGTGTCTCGAAGCCCAGCCGGAGCACGTCGCGCATCGCCTCCTGTGCCAGCCCCTTCCCCCAGTGTTCACGCACAAGGTCGTACCCGAGCATCGCGCGCCGGTGCGTCGGGTACCAGTCGTGCAGGCCGCAAATGCCGACCACGCGGTGGTCGCCCAGCAGCGTGATGCCCCACTGGACGGCCTGTGCGGTCCTGTACCAGTGTTGCATGGTGCTGACGAGCATCTCGGCCTCCCGCACCGAGCGCATCGGGCGGATGTTGTAGCGCTGCACCTCGGCGTCGCTGCGGAAGCGAAACAGGTCCTCTGCGTCAGCCGGGGCGATCTCGCGGAGGCGGAGCCGGGCGGTCGTGATCGTCGGGAACGCCGTCCACGGAAACGTCGCCACGGCTTGCTCGCCCGACCTCTCGCCTCGCCTACAGCAGCGGCGGCTGTTCCGGCCCGACGTGACGGGGCCGTTCGATGCCGAGGTGCTCGTAGGCCCGGGCCGTGGCGCGCCGCCCGGCCGAGGTGCGAATCATGAAGCCTTGCTGCAACAGGAACGGCTCAACCACATCCGACAGCGTGTCTGACTCTTCCTGAAGCGTCGCGGCCAGCGCCTCAATGCCGACTGGGCCGCCGCCGTATCGCGCGATGATCGCGTGCAGCACTTTGCGGTCCAGTTCGTCGAGTCCCGCGTCGTCCACGCCTTCAAGCTGCAGCGACGCCTGGGTCATGGCGATCGCCACCGTAGTCTGACCCTTCACCTGGGCGTAGTCCCGCACCCGGCGCAGCAGCCGGTTGGCGATGCGGGGCGTGCCGCGCGACCGCCGCGCGATCTCGTGGGCCGAGTCCGCTTCGAGCGCGACGCCGAGCAGATCCGATGAGCGCCGCACGATGGCTTCCAACTCGGCGGCCGTGTAGAAGTCGAGGTGGAACAGCAGGCCGAACCGGTCGCGGAGCGGCGACGCCAGCAGGCCAGCGCGTGTTGTCGCCCCGACCAGCGTAAACCGCTTCAGTGGAATACGGATCGCCTTCGCATACGGCCCCTTGTCCAGCACGAAGTCAACCGCATAGTCCTCCATCGCGGGGTACAGGTACTCCTCGATGGTGCGGGGCGTGCGGTGAATCTCGTCCACGAACAGGACATCGCCGTCCTGCAAGTTCGTGAGAATGCCCATCAGGTCGGCGGTCTTCTCCAGGGCCGGGCCGGACGTGGTGATGAGCCGCCCCTGCATCTCTTCCGCGATGATGTGAGCCAGCGTCGTCTTCCCCAGGCCCGGCGGCCCGTGAAACAGGACGTGTTCGAGCGGCTCGTCGCGCTCCTGAGCCGCCCCGAGTGCAATCGCCAGCCGTTCCTTGAGCCGTCCCTGCCCGACGAACGTGTCCAGCGAGGCTGGGCGCAGGGTGCCGCCCGCGCGGTCTTCTTCGGGCTCCTCCACCGGGGAGACGATGCGGTTGTTGTTCGTCACGCCGTCACCCCCCATTCGCTGCCGCGCGGACCTGACCGGAATATCCTACCGCTTGAAGTATTCCATGACGACATCCTCCACCGTGCGCGGCCCGTCGTCGGCTTCGAGCAGTTTCGTCACGGCGCGGCTGGCATCTGGCCGCCGAATGCCCATCTCGACCAGCAGATCGACTGCTAGGCGCTTCAGTTCGTCGTCGGTCGGTGGCGCTTCGGGGCTGGCGGCGTCTTCCAGTGCGGCAAACGGCCCGACCTTCTTCCGCAGGGTCGCGACGATCTTCTCGGCACTCATGGCGCTGATGCCGGGCAGGCTGTCCACCAGATGCGTGTTCTGGTCGCGGATTGCCTCGGCCATCTTGTTGATCGGCAGCACCATCGCCCGCGCCGCACTCTTCGGCCCAACCCGCGACACCGACCGCAGCAAGTCCCAGAACTGGCGCTCCTCGTCCCGCACGAAGCCGTACAAGACCGGCACCGGATTGTCGCGGGTGGCGATGTAGGCAATTTTCAAGTCCAGGGTGCGCCCATCGGTCAGCGGCCCAAGCGCCTGTTCGACGATGGGTGCCAACATCACCTCGTAGCCAACGCCGCCGACATCCACGATGATGCCGTCCGCCGTGCGCCCGCGATACGTCCCGCGCAGCGCGGCGATCATCGACGGCCTCGCGCGGTCAGCCCTGCCAGTCCGGTGAGGGCGGACAGGTTCATCTGGTGCAGGCCGGCGATCGCCAGGGCGATGGCGTCGCTCAGGTCGTTCGGGATGTCGGCATTGGGGATGTCGCAGAGGCCGAGCACCATCCGCTGTACCTGCTCCTTCGAGGCGTGCCCGTTGCCGGTGATGCGCTGCTTGACAGTGGTGGCCGTCAGCGACGTCAGCGGGATGCCCGCCTGCGCGACAGCCAGGCAGTAGACGCCGCGCAAGTGCGCCATCTTCAGGGCGGCCTTCGGAAACTTCGGCGTCGTGAAGATGTCTTCAACGGCAACCAATGTCGGGTGGGTCAACTCCAGGACGCCGACGAGTCGTTGATAGCCGTCATTGAGGCGGCCGGGCAGGTCGTCGGTGCCGCCGTCTGAGCGCGGCGCAATCACACCCGATTCGAGCAGCCGATAGCCGTTCCGCTCAACTGCGACGAGCGCCCAGCCCGTGCGCGTCAGGCCAGGGTCGATGCCGAGCGCGCGAACAGCCGGCCGAGTCTTTGGCGCGCTGTCGCTGGTGTCGTTGGCCGTGGGTGCAGCCGGGCGTTCGCGGCGGCGGGAGATCAGGACCGTCACGAGCGGGCATCATCCTGCGGGTGCTTCAGGTGATCGTGCGTCCGAATCAGAGCGCGTGGTCGGCCTGAGCAGAACAAGTGTACGGTATCGCCATCGGCGTGAGCGGCTGCAGGCGGGTCGTCAGCCCAAACCGCAGGCAGCGAGCAGCGGTTGCAGATCGAGCGAGCCGCGCACGGTGTCGGCGAGGCGGTCAAGCTGGTAGGCGCGGTCGGCGGCAAGGTTTCGGCGCACGGCCGGCACAGGCGTCGCGGTTGATCCAGCCTGCGTCGGAGAGCCTGCCCGGCGGCGCGCCAGCAGGCCGTCAATTAGCGCGTGCCGAGCGGCGTCGTTCTCGAACAGGCCGTGCAGGTAGGTGCCCATCAGCAGGCCATCAGCTGAGATCGCGCCGTCCCGCTCGCTGACACCCTCGCCCGAACGGTCGGTGATCTGCACCAGCGACGACAGGCCCGCATCGGCCTCAGTGCGCCCCATGTGTATCTCATAGGCGATCAGTTCCCGACCCGCCGCCCCGGCCAGCGCCCCGACCGTTGCCAGGATCTGACCCTGAACCCGGACCGTCCGCTTGGTCGCGGCGAACGTCGTCGAGACGGGCAGGAGGCCC
>JBBQBU010000027.1:0-22142 GCA_038318015.1 Chloroflexota bacterium
ATCGAGAGTTCCGAAGCCATGATCCGACTCGCCATGATTGGCCTCATGCTTCGCCGCCTCAAGCCCGCTCGATGACTTCACACACACTTTCTGAGACAAAGCCGACTAACGACCCGCCGGCCTTTCAGCATCGGTCGTTCACGGCGATGGGCTGCACCATGACGTTGCTCCTGGACACGGCCGATGTGACCAGGGCGGAAGCGGCCTTCGACGCCGCGCGCGCGGAAGTCGAAGACATAGAAGCCTGCCTGAGCCGGTTCCGACCCACCAGCGAACTGGTGAGCCTGAACGCGCAGGCCGGTCAGTGGGTGAGCGTCAGCCCTGTGCTTGGCGCGGTGATGCGGGTCGCCTTGCGCGCGGCCCGCATCACGGGCGGTCGCTGCGTCCCGACCATGCTCGATGCACTAGAAGTGGCCGGCTACGACCGCGACTTCGAGTTGCTAGCGACGGCACTGCACACGCCGGGGCAGCCTGCGTCCTCGGCCCCGCCGGCGCGGCCGGACGGGCCGCGAGGATTGGGCACGGGCGATGCACGTACGCTTGACGCTCGTCCGGCGCGCTCCGTGCGACAGACTCAGCGGCGACACCTCAGCAGAGCGGCTGCAGCGCGGGGACGGCGCGCTGCGTGGCGCGCCATCCGCGTCACGCCAGCGTCGGCTGGCCGCATGTGGGTCTGGGTGCCGCGCGGCGTCCGGCTCGATCTCGCTGGCGTCGCGAAGGGCTGGACTGCCAATCGCGTGGCCAACCTGCTGGCACCGCTCGGGCCGTGCCTCGTGGATGCTGGCGGCGACCTCGCGGCCCGTGGTGCACCGGCCGGCCTCGCGGGCTGGCCGGTCGCCGTCGCCAACCCGCAGCCAACCGAAGCCGACCTCGCCCTCGTACTCCTGCGCGATGCCGGCATCGCCACGTCTGGCACCGACTTCCGGCACTGGTCGCACCACGGCCACGCTCGCCACCACCTCATCGACCCGCACACCGGCGAGCCGTCCCGCACGGACGTGCTGACGGCCACCGTGATCGCCGGCACCGCCACGGCCGCCGATGTCCATGCCAAAACGGCGTTGCTCCTCGGCGTACGGCGCGGGCTGGCGTACCTCGCCGGCAAGTCCCTGGCCGGCCTTCTCGTTCGGCAGGATGCCCGCGTCTTCACGACGCGCCACTGGAGCAACTATGCCCTCGCCACCTGACCTCTTATCCCCAGCCACACCGGAAGTCACGCGCCCTGAGACGTGGCAGTGCCCGCCAGTCCCCACCCGCAAAGCGCCCCCGCCGGACGCCCCCACCTTGCGCCGCGCGTCGTCGTTCACCTCCGCCGAGCTTGACGACCTGGAACCGCTTTTCACGTTCGACACGGCGCTGCTGCTGCTGGCCGGCACGGCGCTCGGGGCGCTGCTGGCGGCCGTCATTCTGCCGGCGCTGCTCCCGGAGCTGACGGCATCTGTGCTGGGCGACCAGCCGAAGGCGTTCTGGTACCTGAGCAGGTCGTCAGGCGTCGTGGCCTATCTCGCCCTCTGGCTGTCTGCCGTGCTGGGCCTCTCGCTGACCAACCGCGTCGCAAAGTTGTGGGGCGGCGGGCCGGCCGTGGCAGATGTCCACCAGTTCGTGAGCCTGCTGTCGTTGGCCCTGGTCGTGTTCCACGTCCTCATCCTGCTGGGCGACAGCTACGCAAACTACCGCCTTGACCAACTCCTGATCCCATTCGCTGCGTCGAAGCATGAACCGTTCTGGGTCGGGCTGGGTCAGCTTGGGTTCTACCTGATGCTGCCGATCATCTTCAGCTTCTACGTGCGCCGCAGGATCAGCGTGCGAACCTGGCGGACAGTGCACTACGGCAGCTTCGCACTCTACGTGCTCACGGTGGCACACGGGCTGGGGGCTGGCACGGACAGCGGCACGCCGCTGATGCTCAGCATGTACATCGTGACGGGCAGCACCATCGTGTTTCTGACCTGCTACCGCATCCTGACAGCCGCAGGGCGACGCGCTGGCATTGGCGCGCGCGCCGCAAGATGAGCAGCATGACGCGCCGCCCAGGCGATCTATACTCCGAGTGAACGCGGGAAGGTCGTCGGCGTGCGAGTACTGATCGTTGAAGACGAGCCACGGATGGCAGATGCCATTGACGAAGGGCTGCGCGACAACGGCTACACGACGGACGTGGCGGCTGATGGTGCCGAGGCGCTGGCGTTCGTGGACACGACCCCATACGACGCGATCGTGCTCGACATCCAGCTACCCGACATTGACGGGCTGGCCGTCTGCCGGACCTTGCGTGCGGGCGGCAGCCTGACGCCAATCCTGTTACTGACGGCGCGCGACACGACGACCGACAAGGTGGCGGGCCTCGACAGCGGTGCCGACGACTACCTGACCAAGCCGTTCGTCTTCGACGAGTTGCTTGCCCGGCTCCGGGCGCTGCTGCGGCGCAGTTCCCCCAGCCGCGACCCGTGCCTGCGCGCTGGCGACCTGACGTACGACCCGGCCGCGCGCGTGGCCGAGCGCGGCGGCCGGGCCATTTCGCTCACGAAGCGCGAACTTGGCATCCTTGAAACGCTCCTGCGGCGGCCCGGGTGGATCGTTTCGCGTGACGCCATCATCGAAAGCGTGTGGGGCTTCGAGTTCCCGGACGCCTCAAACTTGATCGAGGTGTACATGGGCCGGCTTCGCAAGAAGCTGGGCGAACCGGCCTTGATCCAGACGGTGCGCGGCGTCGGCTACCGCATCCAGGCACCAGGGTCGTGAGTTCCGTACTGCGTCACCCGGGCAGACCATGGCAGCCGTGGCGCATGCGGCTCCACGCCCGGACCCGCCTCACCCTCTGGTACACCCTGCTGCTGGCCGGCACGCTCGTGGTGCTGGGCGGGGTCGCTCTCTTTGCCGTTGAGCGGGTGCTGTATGCCAGCCTCAACGACAGCCTGCGAGCGCGGGCGCAGTCGTTCGAGGCCGCCGTATCCCACGAACTGAGCGAAGGCGAGCGCGGAGGCAGCAGCCGCGAGGTTGTGGCGCAGGCCAGCGGTCTCGACGTGTTGCGCGCCTGGGACAGCCGGGGGCGGCCGATCTACAGCGTCGAGGATGGCGCCCGCCCGCCGACTGCTGCCACCATCGCGCCGGCGGCTCCTGATGCAGCCGTCGTCAGCACGGAACGCCTCCCCAGCGGCCTGACTGTCCGCGTCGTCACCCAGGCGCTACGTGCAGGCGGGCTGCCACTCGGCGTGGTGCAAGTCGGTCGCTCCACGGCGGACATTGAGAACGCATTGGCGACCCTGCGTGTGCTGGGTGTGGCTGGGCTGGCACTCTCGCTGGCGCTGGCGACGCTTGGCGGGGCGTTTCTGGCCCGGCGCGCACTGGCACCCGTCGAGCGCGTCACCCGCGAGGCCGAGTTGATCGGTGCTGACGACCTGTCGCGCCGCCTGAGCCTGGACCTACCTGACGACGAGATGGGCCGGCTGGCGCAGGCGTTCGATGCAATGATCGCCCGGCTCGAAGCGGCGTTCGAGCGGCAGCGGCGCTTCACCGCCGACGCTTCACATGAGCTACGGACGCCGCTCGGCATCATCCGGTCCCAGGTTGACGTCGCCCTCGGCCAGCCGCGCACGGCGGAGCACTACGTCAGGGTGCTGCAAGGCGTCCGCGCCGAGACGGACCGGCTGACCCGCCTGACCGAGCGCCTGCTGACCCTGGCCCGCGCCGAAGGCCGCGAGACACTGACGCTGGTGCCGGTGGACGTGCAAGACCTTGTCGCCGAGGCTGGTACAAGCGTCGCTGGGCGCGCGCGCGACCAGGGCGTCCGCCTGGATGTCACGATCTATGACGTGCCAGAGGTGCACGGAGACCCGGTCTGGTTGACACAACTGCTGTTCAACCTGCTCGACAACGCACTGCGCCACACGCCCGGCGGCGGCAAGATCGCACTGACGCTTGAAAGCGCACCAGCCGGCGAACCTGACGGCGCGATCATCCGCATCAACGACACCGGCGAGGGCATCGCGCCAGAACACTTGCCGCACCTGTTCGAGCGCTTCTATCGCACCGATGCCGGCCGCGCCCGCTCGACCGGTGGGGCCGGCCTGGGCCTCGCCATCTGTGACTGGGTGGCGCAGTCACACGGTGGCAGCATCAGCGTCGCCAGCACGCTCGGGGCAGGAACGACGTTCACGGTCTGGCTGCCGGCCGTGCCGGTCACGTGATCTGAGCCGGCCACCCGCCTTGCGGCCGGCGCACCTGGTGCCGGGCACGCCTGAGTCAGCGCGCACCGGCCGGCTTCGACCGCATCTGCCGGGACGATGGCCCCATCAGGTGCCGCAACATCCCAATCAGGACGGGACATCTGTCAGTCGCGGCCCCAGCCTGCGAACCGTATTCTCAGTGTAGGTTCAGTACGAACCACGCACGAGCAACCAGGACCCAGGTGATGAGACCTGGGAACGAACACAGTGTGTCAGGAGGGGTGCAATGTTCGCAGTCAAGCACGTCACAGATGACAAGGGAAACGTACTCATTCAGGATCCGCCAATTGCTCAGTTCCTGTTCCAGAACACCAAGGCATCCATCATCTGGCTGATCGTCCGACTGTACATCGGCTGGGCGTGGCTCGAAGCTGGCTGGCACAAGTTCGAGGATCCCGCGTGGATGGAGACGGGCCAGGGCATCATGGGCTTCTGGACTCGGGCACTTGGCAACGCCCCCAACGGCAAGCCGATCATTGCGTACGACTGGTACCGCACCTTCATCCAGTTCCTGGTGGACAGCGGCTCGCACCCCTGGTTCGCCAAGCTCATCGTCTTTGGTGAGATGGCCGTGGGCCTCGGACTGATCGTCGGCGCGCTCGTCGGCGTCGCAGCCTTCTTCGGCGCACTGATGAACATGAGTTTCCTGATGGCGGGCACCGTCTCCACGAACCCCGTCCTCTTCTTCGCAGGCATCCTGCTGATCCTCGCCTGGAAGAACGCTGGCTACCTCGGCATCGACCGCTTCCTCCTCCCGATGTTCGGGACGCCGTGGCGGCAACCGAAGCTCGAAGCACCAGCGCCGCGCGAAGCCGCATAGCACCGACGACACACGCTGCGGGCTCGGCCAACACCGAGCCCGCATCACTGCGAGATGATCGACTCGGCCGAGCAGCTCCCGCGAAACAGGGTCGCGCCCCGCGCCCGCTGCTCAACGACACCCCAGCACACGCGACCGGGTCGCCTCCCCACTGGCGATCTCGTACAGCACAAGGACGCGGGTACCATGTTGAACACCATTCTCCTTCCACTGGACGGATCGCCCCTGGCAGAGCGCGCACGGACCTATGCCACGTTGCTCGCCCGGCGGTCTGGCGCAAGTATCAAGTTGGTGCAAGCCGTCCAGGCGTACGCTGCCCCAGGCACAGACCCCAGCGAGGCGCAAGTCGAAGTCACCCAGTGCGCCGAGGAGTTCCTGAACTCGGTTGCCGAGCGCATGAACGCCGACGGCATCCAGACCGAGCCGCACATCTACTATGACGAGCCGGTCAAGGCCATCCTCGACGCGGCCACCCGCCAGCACGCCGACATGATCGTCATGTCAACACATGGGCGCGGCGGCATCGCGCGGATGCTCTACGGCAGTGTGGCAGACCAGATCCTCAGACGCTCCAATGTACCGGTGCTGGTGGTGCCATCCATCGTCGAACACGCCTGGCCGACCGACCAGCCACTAAGAGTCCTGGTGCCGCTGGACAGCTCCGAACTGTCCGAGGAAGCCCTGACCGCCGTGGCTCTGGTACGCGACAAGGACGCGCTCGGGGTGCACCTGACGCTGCTGCGGGTCGTCCAGCCCGTCTCAACCTCGCTGCATGGCCCGGGCCACACCTACGTCCCGTTCAACGAGGATCTTGAAGTTGCCGCCGCCAGGCGCTACCTCGAACACGAAGCCGGCCTCCTGGCAGCGCGTGGCTACACCGTGACGCCCCTGGTAGCCGTCGGTGAACCTGCCCGCGTCATCGGCGATGTTGCGCGAGAGCTACACGTAGACCTGATCGCGATGGCGACTCACGGCAAGAGCGGCCTGAGCCGGCTGATCCTGGGCAGCGTCGCTACCGCCATCTTGCGCCACACCACCGCGCCGCTGTTGCTCGTGCGGCCGGCATCCATGCACCACACTGATGTCGAGGAGTCACCTACCGTGGCAACAGCAGTACAGATCAGCGCGAACGCGGCTCCATCCTCCCCCGCCGGCGACGATCCGCTGGTCGCGGTGCAGTTGACCGCCAGCGATCTGGAGTTGATCGCCCGAAGCCTGAAGGCGCTGGGCCACGCGCCCGGCTTCGACTACAGCCACGTGCTGGCAGCACGCGCCCTGGCCGAAAAGCTGTCGAAGGTCGGACCAGCCGGGAGCCGCGAGGTCACCGCATCACACGCATAATACTTACAAATACGTATCGCCCCAATGATAATTCACAGCAGCAGCCCGAGGTGGTAGGCTCGACCTGACATCCTCGGGCTGATGTCGGTGTGCGCTCCCGCATGAACGTGCGGTGCCATGCCCAATCACCACCCCAGAAAGGCGGACGACCGTGAGCACCACGTATCCACTGCACCGCGCAGCCGACATTGCCCTGCGGGACGGCTCGACGGTCCATGTCCGTCCGATTCGGCCAGACGACGAGCCGCGATTGCTCGACCTCCTCACGTCGCTGTCGCCCGACGCGCGGGCGCTGCGCTTCTTCAGCGCGGGCGTTGATCTCGCCTCAACAGCCCACCACGACAGCAACGTTGATTACGTCGATACCTTTGCCCTGGTAGCAACCACTGGCGCGGACCCGCGCATCGTCGCCCATGCGCTCTACAGCCGCGAGGGCAACGAACGGGCTGAAATCGCCTTCACCATCGGCGACGAGTACCAGGGGCGCGGGCTCGCCACATTGCTGCTGGGGCAGCTCGCAGAGATGGCAGCCGCCAACGGCGTTCGTCAGTTTGTCGCGCATGTGCGGGCCGCCAACTACCGGATGCTCAATGTCTTCCGCGATTCGGGCTTTCCGGTCATCACGCACACTGGCCCCGACGAGATCCGCGTCGAGTTCCCGACCTCGCTGACGCCGGCTGCCATTGAACAGTTCGAGCGGCGCGAGCAGGTCGGCGCGGTCAACGCCCTGACCCACATTCTGCGCCCCACTTCCATCGCCGTCATCGGTGCCTCGCGCCGCACCGGCACGGTCGGCGCGGCAGTCTTCCGCAATCTCTTCATGAGCGGTTTCGCCGGGCCGATCTACCCCGTCAACCCGACGGCAGCCGTCGTCCAGAGCGTCCTGGCCTACCCCACCGTCGAAGCTATTCCGGGCGTGGTTGACCTTGCGGTCATCGCTGTGCCGGCTGCGAAGGTGCTGGACGTGGCCGAACAGTGCGGACGCAAGGGCGTCAGGGCGCTGGTGGTGTTGACGGCCGGCTTTGGCGAAACCGACGCCGACGGCCGCCTACGCGAGCGCGCGCTGCTACGGCTGTGCCGCTCGGCAGGTATGCGGCTGATCGGGCCAAACTGCATCGGCGTCTTGAACACCGACCCGAGTGTCGGCCTGAACGCCACCTTTGGGCCAAGCATGCCCCCTCCGGGCCGCGTCGCGTTCGCCTCGCAGAGCGGCGCGCTCGGGCTGTCGGCCATCCAGGAGGCCAAGAATCGCGGCCTCGGCATTTCCGACTTCGTGTCGATGGGCAACAAGACCGACATCTCAGGCAACGACCTGCTGCAATACTGGGAGTCCGATCCGCGCACCGACGTGGTGCTGATGTACCTGGAATCGTTCGGCAACCCGCGCAAGTTCGCCCGGATCGCCCGGCGCGTGGCGCGGGCCAAGCCGATTGTGGCAATCAAGAGCGGGCGGTCGGTGGCGGGCGCACGGGCCACAGCGTCGCACACCGGCGCGCTGGTGTCGGCCTCTGACAAGACCGTAGACGCGCTGTTCCGGCAGGCTGGCGTCATTCGCGCGGACACGATTGACGGCCTGTTCGACATCGCGGCGCTGCTGGCGTCCCAGCCGATCCCGAAGGGGAAGCGCGTCGGCATCGTGACCAACGTGGGCGGCCCGGCGATCCTGTGCGCCGACACCTGCGAGGCCGAAGGCCTGGTCATCGCACCGCTGGCAACGGAGACCACGGACAAACTGCGCGCCATGCTGCCGGCCGAGGCCGCTGTCGCCAACCCAGTCGATATGTTGGCCGCCGCCAGCGCCGACCAGTACCGCCAGGCCATCAACCTCGTGGCGCACGACCCCGGCATTGACGCGGTGGTGACGATCTTCATTCAGCCGCTTGCCGTCCAACTCGTGGACGTGGCGGAGTCCATCGCCGCCGCCGCCGCCGAGAGTGACCACGGCAAGCCGATTCTTGCCGTCTTCATGTCGGCCACTGAGGCTCCGACGGCGCTGCAAACCGGCAAGGTGCAAGTGCCGGTCTACACTTCGCCGGAGCCGGCGGCCATTGCGCTGGCAAAGGCGGCCCGCTACGGCGCGTGGCGGGAGGCACCCGCACCGGACGCCGAGCGCCCGGCCGACATTCGGCGCGACGAGGCAGCGGCACTGGTCGCCACGGCCCTCGGGCGCGGTGCCGACTGGCTCGGGCCGGACGATGTGGCCGGGCTGTTGGACTGCTACGGGCTGCCGTTTGCCGCCCAGCGCGTGGTGGACAGCGTCGAGGCGGCCGGTGCTGCCGCTGACGAGATCGGGACGCCGGTCGCCCTCAAGGCGATTGCGCCGGGCCTCGTCCACAAGAGTGATCGGGGAGCCGTTGCGCTCAACCTGAAGGGCAATGCAGCCGTCATCGCGGCGGCCCAGGCAATGGCGGATCGGCTCGGGGCGGAGGGCCAGGCACCGACCGGGTTCCTGGTGCAGCAGATGGTGACGGACGGCGTTGAGATGATCGTCGGCCTCGTGCAAGACCCGAGCTTCGGCCCGGTGCTGGCGTGCGGCGCAGGCGGCGTCACCGCAGAACTGATCCAGGACGTGTCGGTCCGGTTGACGCCACTGTCGGCCAACGACCCGTCCGAGATGCTCCACGAACTGCGGACCTTTCCGCTGCTACGCGGCTACCGTGGATCAGCACCGTGCAACGTGGCCGCATTGGAGGATGTCCTGCGCCGCCTCAGTGCGCTGGCCGAAGACCTGCCGCAGATCACGGAGATGGACTGCAATCCGGTCAAGATCAGCGCCGAGAACGCCATCATCGTGGACGCCCGCATCCGCATCACGGCGGTGGAGGCACCACGCCCGCTCGGTGCGCGCCGCTAACGGCGGCCCGCACGCACACCACAGCGGACATCGCCAGCGGACGGCCGGTGCGCCGTCTGCCGGCCGCCCCCATCAACGCCCTCACAGCGCATCCCGACACGACGCTAGAGGAACCGAACAAGGCACAGGCCTGTTCGGCCAATGGAAGGACGATCCGGATCATGTCTGTCATGACGCGGGCACCGGTGCAAGCCCCCCAAGACCCCAATCCCGCCACGCCCACCACCACCACCACCACCGACGAATCACAGGACCCAGCAACCGAGGATACCGGCACCGCGCCACGGCCGTCGCTCGCCTTGATGGCGCGCGGCATCGGCGTCACCTTCGGACCGTCCGCACTGCTCGACGTGCTGGTGGCGGCAAGCGTCGGCACCGTTGTCCAGCAGGCGCGGGCCGGCTGGCCGGGCGGCCGGCGGGCGCGCGCCCGCCAGGCACTTGCCAGCATCGGCGTTGGGCTGACGGCGGCCTACCTGTTGGCCGTACGTCCTCAGCTACGCCGCTGGGGCGCGACCGACGTCGAAGTTCACGAGACCTTCCCCGACGACGCATTGGTGCCCGATCCTGCCGTTGAATCGACGTGGGCCGTGACCATTGACGCGCCGCTGCACAAAGTCTGGGAGTGGCTGGCCCAGATTGGGCAGGACCGCGGCGGCTTTTACAGCTACGTCTGGCTGGAGAACCTCGCTGGCTGCAACATGAGCAACGCGGACCGCATCCATCCGGAGTGGCAGCAGCGCACACCGGGCGAACCGCTCTATCTCTTCCCAGGACGCGGCCTACCGGTGGTGCACTTCGAGCCTGATCGCACGCTGTCGCTGGAAGGGTGGGGCAGCTTCATCTTGCGGAGCATCGACGGCCAGACGACCCGCCTCATCAGCCGCTCACGGCTACCGCACGGCCTCCCAGCCATCATCTACGCCGCGCTGCTGGAGATCCCCCACTTCATAATGCAGCGCAAAATGATGCTCGGCATCAAGGAGCGCGCCGAGAGAGCCGTGCGCGCCCAGCGCATCGCCGAGGTCGGCAGATTCGTCGCGCACTGACCGTTGGCAGAGTCACCGCCTGCGCCAATGGTTTTGCCCGATCCTGTGGACGGCGCCGGTGAAAGCCAGGCGCACCCGGCTGGCCCGTTGCCGCGCACGGACCTGACAAACGGTTCCCGACCTTCAGGACATTCGTCAGCGGCACCGCACGGCCCGAACAGTGACACTACAACGACGCGCGTTACCGGTTATGCTCTCGGGGCGGGAGGATGTTGTCATGTTCAGCACGATCCTGGTCCCGCTTGACGGCTCGGAGTTGGCACGGCGCGCGCTCCCCTACGCCGCCACCCTCGCGCGACAGCTCCACGCCCGGCTGATCCTGCTGCATGCCTACGCCGCAAAGCCGCGCAGATCCGACTCCGACGCCGACCCGGAGCTTGATGTCGTCATGGAACTGTCCGAGCAGGCAAGCGACCTGCGTCAACAGGGCGTGCAGGCAACGACCTGGCTCAGTTATGACGAGTCGGGTGCGGCCATCGTGGAGATCGTCTCTGATCTCCGGGTCGATCTGCTGGTGATGTCCACGCACGGGCGCGGCGGCCTGAGCCAGATGGTCTTCGGCAGCGTCGCAGAGTACGTCGTGCGCCACTCAACCACCCCGGTCATCCTCGTGACCGATAAGTCTCACGCTCGCTGGCCCAGCGACGGCACGTTCAGCATCGTGGTCCCGCTGGACGGATCGCCGTTTGCCGAGCAGGCACTCGTACCTGCCCAGGCGCTCGCTGCCGCCATGCACGGCGAGATCATCCTGCTCCGCACTCCGGAGCCGCCCATCGCGCACCAGCCTGCGGAACAACCGCACCGGACAGCGGACCAGCAACGCGCCATCGAGGAGGCCGGGCGGTACCTTGAAGCGACGGCCGGGCCGCTCCGCGCAGCCGGATTGACCGCAAGCACGGGTGTCGAGACGGGCACACCGGCCGCCGCTATTGCGCGCGTCGCGAACACCGTGTACCCGTCACTGGTGGTGATGGCGACCCACGGGCGCGGCACGCTCTCACGACTGCTGCTGGAGACCGTTGCCTCGGAGACGCTCCGCAAGCTGCACGTGCCGGTCCTGCTGGTGCGCCCCACCCGCCCGACAGATGGCGCAGACGGCGCGACTGCTCCGGCCACGCGGCAGCAATCATGACGGGCACGCGGAGGCGATCATGAAGGACACACAGGGGCCGAAGGCTATGTCGGCGGTGCTGCCGTGACGAGCCAACGCCGAAGCCAGCCGGCAGCCGAGCCGCAGAACGCCGCCCAGGGGCTGGTGCCGCACGCGCTCACCGCAGCGGCGGTCCTCGCCCAGTCAGGCGTGGACCCAGCGCGCGGCCTCTCCGACGCCGCTGCCCGTGAACGCTTCGCCACTGACGGCCCCAACGAACTGCATGTTACCCCGCCGCCGACGCTTTTCGCGCTGTTCGCACGCCAGTTCAAGAGTGCCATTGTGCTGCTACTGGTGGTCGCCACGGTCATCTCGTTCCTGGTCGGCGACGCCAAGGACGCCGTGGTGATCCTGGCAATTCTGATCGTGAACGCGCTGGTCGGCACCTATCAGGAGGCCCGGGCCGAAAGCGCGCTGACGGCCCTGCGCGAGATGACGCCGGCCCGCGCACGCGTGCGCCGCGACGGTGAGCCGCACGATATCCTGGCGCGCGACATCGTGACCGCCGATATCGTGCTGCTACGTGCGGGAGACATGGTGGCGGCCGACGGGCGGCTGCTGGAGACCGTCGCACTGACGGTTGATGAAGCGGCGCTGACCGGAGAGTCCCTGCCCGTCGAGAAGCGCGCCGACGCCGAGTATGACGCGGAAGCCGTGCCCGGCGACCGCTTCAACATGGTGTTTCAGGGAACGGCCGTCACGGGCGGGCACGCGGAGTTCGTCGTGACCGGCACCGGCATGCAGACCGAGATGGGGCACATCGCCGCCTCGCTGGCCGGCAGCAGGCCGCCGCAGACACCGCTTGAGCGGCAAGTCGCATGGCTGACGCGCTTTCTGTCGATCCTGGCCGTTGGGGCCGCTGGGGCCGTGTTCGCGCTCGGGGAGCTACGCGGCGAGCCGCTCGAAGAGATGTTCCTGGTTGCGATCAGCCTCGCGGTGGCGGCCGTGCCGGAGGGGCTGCCAGCCGTCGTCACCATCGTGCTGGCGCTCGGGGTCCAGCGCATGGCCCGCCGCCACGCCATCGTGCGCCGGCTGGCGGCGGTTGAAGCGCTCGGGTCGGTCACGGTCATTTGCACGGACAAGACCGGCACCCTGACCCGCGGCGAGATGCGCGTGGTCCGGGCGCTCGTCGGTGACAGCGACCTGCACGTCTCGGACGACGGGCTACGGCGCGACGGGCAGGCCGTCCGTCCGGACGACGTGACCGGCGTGAACGACCTGTTGACGGCGGCCGTCCTCTGCAACAACGCCCAACTCGGCGCAGAAGCCGCCGGCGACCCGACCGAACGCGCCCTGCTGCACCTTGCCGACGACCTGCAGTTTGACGCGACCGCCCTCGTCGCCGACCGCCAGCGCGCACACGAGATCCCGTTTGACTCCACCCGCAAGCGCATGACGACCGTTCACGACGGGCCGGACGGACTGATGGCCTACGTCAAGGGTGCGCCCGACATGATCCTGCCGCACTGTACGCAGCGCATCACCGCCGCCGGTGTGCAGCCCCTGGGTGACCCCGAACGCGCGCAGGTGCAGGCGCAAATTGATCGGCTGGCGGGCCAGGGCTTGCGCATGCTGGCGCTCGCGCACCGCGCCAGCATGGGGGGCGTCGGGTGCCTGACGGACCTTGATCTGCCGGCCCTCTCCCCATCAGACCTTGAAACCGACCTGACGCTGATCGGCCTCGTCGGGCTGATGGACCCGCCACGGCCGGAAGTGCCGGCCGCGCTGGCTGCGGCGCACGCGGCCGGAGTCCGTACGGTCATGGTGACGGGCGACCACCCGATCACGGCGCGGGCCATCGGCGCGAGCCTGGGCCTCGGCGACGGGCTGATTCTGACCGGCGTCGAACTGCAAAAGCTCGACGATGCGGAACTTGCGGCGGCGGCCCGCGACCTGTCCATCTGCGCCCGCGTTGCCCCAGAGCAGAAGGTCGCTATCGTGCGGGCGTTCCAGGCCAACGGCGAGGTTGTCGGCATGACCGGCGACGGCTCAAACGACGCCCCGGCGCTGCGGACAGCAGACATCGGGGTAGCGATGGGCATTCGTGGCACCGCCGTCTCGAAGGAGGCCGCCGCCATCGTCCTGGCCGACGACAATTTTGCGTCCATCGTCGCAGCCATCGAGGAAGGCCGCACGATCTACGCGAACCTCCGCAAGACGATCCTCTACCTCGTATCAGGAAACATCGGCGAGGTGCTGACGATCCTGCTGGCGATGCTGGCGGGCTTGCCGCTACCGTTCCAGGCGATTCAGATTCTCTGGATCAATCTGGTGACGGACTCGTTGCCGGCCATCGGGCTGGCGATGGAGCCGGCCGAGCCAGGCGTCATGAGCCGGCCGCCGCGCCCGCCCGGCGAGTCGTTCCTGCCCGGCTGGCTGATGCCGATGATCGGCATTCCAAGCGTCCTGCTGGCGGCATCCAGCCTGTTTGCCTTCACCTACACCCTGAACCGCACCCCGGACGACCTCGTGACCGCCCAGACCACCGCGTTCGTGACGCTGATCCTGGGCCACCTCGGCATCGGCTGGTCACAGCGCGCCACGCTCACATCGTCGCTCCGGCTCTCGCTCTGGACGAACCCGCTGCTGCTGGTCTCCATCCTGCTCGGGGTCGGCACGCTCTTGCCGCTGATCTACACGGAAGTCGGCCGGTCGTTCTTCCACACGGCACCCATCGGGATCGAAGGGTGGCTGCTTGCGATCCTGCTGGCACCGGCCCCGCTGCTTGGTGCCGAACTGGCGAAGGTCTGGCTGCGGCGCAGTCACCCAGCTACAACGGTCGAGCCACCGTCTCCGGCCGCTTGACCGGACAGTTGTCCCGGCCGATGCAGGACGCGCGCCCCCCCTGCGCCGGTGATGAGTCTGCCATGCTCATGGTGTCACCGTCGTCATGACCGACTGAACGGTGCGCTCTCCTGGGAGGGCCAACGACATGACCACCATTCTCGTACCGCTTGACGGGTCGCCGCTGGCAGAGCACGCGCTACCCGTCGCCACGGCGCTGGCACGGGCCGGCAACGCCCGACTGGTGCTGGCCTACGCCCGCTGGATCGCCAACGCGACCGACCCACGCGCGCCAGACCTGGAACGTATCGCAGAAGCGCTGCGAGCAGACGGCCTCACGGTTGAGACGCACGCGCGCCATCTGCCGTCCACCGAAGAGTCTGGCGCGACGTTGCTGACGGCTGCTGCCGAGTTCAAGGCTGGCCTGATCGTGATGGCGACGCATGGACACGGCGGCCTCGGACGGGTGCTGTACGGCAGCGTGGCCGATCAAGTGCTTCGGCAGACGACCGTGCCGCTGATCCTGGTGCCTCCGCACAGTGCCGGCGCGTGGCCGGCCGACCGACCGCTCCGAGTCTTGGTGCCGCTCGACGGATCGGAGCGAGCGGAGGCGGTCCTCGGACCGTTGCAGGCGACGCTCGGGCGGCTTGCCGCCGAGTTCGTCCTGCTGCGCGTTGCCGACAGCATCGACTACGCGCGGCCGCACGGCGACCAGTGCGACCTCTGCCGGACGGCGCGGCTGGCCGGCTACGAGCCAGACATCGAGCCGGTGCGGGTCCGCGCCTACCTCGATGGTGTGGCGGCACGCTTGAGAGCGGGCGGCCTCAAGGTGCACGTGCGGGGCGAGATGGGGGAGGCCGCGTCCGTTATCGTGCGTCTCGCCCAGGAACGTCAGGTTGACCTGATTGCGATGGCGACGCACGGTCGCGGCGGCCTGCATCGCCTGATCCTCGGGAGCGTCGCCACCGACACGCTGAGACGGGCACCAGTACCGCTCTTCCTCGTGCGATCCTTGCCATCATCGGAGGCCGGCTCAGGCTGACAGAGGGCGAGCGGGGACGGCCGCCCCGCTGCCGCTCATTCGGACGCTCCGCCGTGACCGTGCAGGGCCAGCGGGTACGTGCCCGGCCGCGAAACAGCGTCGTCGTGGTCCAGTTCGCCGCGCACTATCACTCGCATGACTGACGCGGCCACGCGCGGGTCGAACTGCTTGCCGGCCTGCCGCCCGATCTCGGCAACGGGCCACGCGTGGTAGAGGGCGGTGCGGCGTGGCGCGCGGGTCGCCACCATCTGCGTCTCCTGCTGACTGTGCGGCGCGGCGACCAGCACGTCTGCGGCCGGCACGTCTGCGACCGGCAGCTCGACGGTGAACATGCTCCCGACGCCGCCCGTGCTCTCAGCGTGCAGCGTGCCGCCCATCGCCTCGGCCAGTGACCGCGAGATCGTCAGGCCCAGGCCGGTACCCTCGATGCCACGCCCCTCCGCACCCTGGCGGGCGAACGGATCACACAGGCAGTTGATCTTCGCCTGAGGAATGCCCTGGCCGGCCTTGCGACCTGGGCAGCAACATTGCGAGCATTCTGCGCGATAAGGCGACGGCGGGTAAAGCCGGCGCCCAACGCCAGCACAATAGCCGGCAGGGTCGCAATGAGCACGATGAGCACGATGAGCGCAAGACGCACTCGCAATGAGCCGGGGCGCATAGCAATGTCTCCAGAACAGTGTCCTCGGCAGAAGGCATGGGTATGCCTACTGGAAAGACGTGCCCCTGCCACAGGAGACGCACCCGGCGTTCGCCGGCCGGGAGGAAACCATCAGCCGCGCGTAGAACCGCGCGACACCACGCCCGGATCGGCCACATCTTCACCGGCGTACCTGCGACGACGCAGCCTTTCCCGGCGTTGCCGATCGGCGAATCAGACCGTGCGGTGTGCGTGCTGCAACGTCGGTGCATGCGCCACGCACACGACCTGTAGATGCCGAATGCTGCCGGAAGTCGGGCGACAGCGCGCGGCACACCCGACACGGCACCAATCATGCGTGATAGTCATCCCCGTGAGGGAACCGTAGCGGCGAACTCTCGATGCACGCCGCGCGCATGTGCGGTGCCACACTGCACCAGAGGGCCACCGCATGACGACTGTTGAGCAACCAGACCGCCATCGTGAACTCATCGACGAGATCGCGGATGCCATCATCCTGGTGTCCCCGTCTGACACCGTCCTCATGTGGAGCCGCGCCGCCGAGCAGCTGTTCGGGTATAGCGCAGAGGAGGCGTGTGGTGTCTCCCTGGTGGACTTGCTGGTGCCGTCGGATCGGCTTGACGAACACCAGGTTCACCAACGACAGGCCCGAGAATCAGGCGTCGCCCTGTACGAAACCGTCCGCCACCGGCGCGACGGCAGTCTGCTGGTGGTCAGCGTATCGGTCTCTGCAGTCAAGGACCAGGACGGGACACTCATCCACTACGTCCACAGTAATTGCGATGTCACCCGCCTGACCTATCGCCGCGAGTCCGACCTGCTTGCCACGCAGTTCCGTGGCCTGCTCAATGCTGCGCCCGATTCGATGATTGCGGTCAATCGTGACGGCTACATCATCCTGCTGAACACCCAGGCCGAGCGCATGTTTGGCTACACACGGAACGAGTTGGTGGGGTCTCCCGTTGAGACCCTGGTGCCGGAGCGGTATCGCGGACACCACCGCCAGCATCGAAACGGCTACTTCGCGGAACCACGCCAGCGCGCGATGGGTGCCGACCTGGATCTGTACGGCCTCCGCAAAGACGGCACTGAATTCCCCGTTGAGATCAGCCTGAGTCCGCTTGACACCGACAGTGGCCCAATGACGATGAGCGCCATTCGCGACATCACGGACCGGCGGCGGGCGGAGGCCCGGTTTCGGAGCCTGCTGGAAGCGGCGCCAGACGCCATCGTCATCGTCAAGGCGGACGGCACCATCACCCTCGTCAATGCCCAGACGGAAACGGTGTTTGGCTACTCGCGCGACGCGCTGCTCGGGCAGCCTGTCGAGATGCTGTTACCAGCACGGCTGCGGAACGTCCACGGCGCACACCGGCGGCACTACTTTGCCGAGCCACGGCAGCGTGCGATGGGCGCAGAGCTTGAACTGTACGGGCTGCGCCAGGACGGCACCGAGTTCCCCGTCGAGATCAGCCTGAGCCCGCTGGAGAGCGAGGACGGCATCCTCACCATCAGCGCCATCCGGGACGTGACCCAGCAGAAGGCGACGGCCCAACGCGCCCGGCTGTTGGCCCAGGAGCAGGCCGCCCGCGTCCAGGCCGAAGCGGCGGTCAAGACCCGCACCGAGTTCCTGTCCGTGGCCGCCCACGAGTTGAAGACGCCGATTACCAGCCTGCGCATTTTCGCCACCCTGCTGATTCGGCAACTCGACGAGCGCGGGGCCGCGAACCCGGACCGCTTGCGGCTGGCCCTGGAGACCATCGACCAGCAGTCCGACAAGCTCTCTCGGCTCATCAACCAGTTGCTCGACATCTCGCGCATTGAAGCCGGCCGCCTGGGTCTGTCGCGCGAGCGCTCGGACCTGACGGCGCTGGGCCGGGCCGTCGCAACGGCTGCACAGACCACGACCCAGCGCCACACCATCTCCGTCTACGGAGGGCCAGTCGTCACCGACGTGGACGTGCTGCGCTTCGAACAAGTGCTGACAAACCTGCTCGACAACGCCATCAAGTACAGCCCTGACGGCGGTGAGATTCACCTGACCGTCGAGGCAGCAACGCCTGACACCACGCAGATCACCGTGCGTGATCACGGCATCGGGATCTCGGACGAACTGCGGGATCGCATCTTCGACCGCTTCTTCCGGGTGGACGAGAGCGGCCCAACCTCGGGGATGGGCCTCGGCCTCTTCATCAGCCGGCAAATCGTCGAACTCCACGGCGGTGAGATCGCGGCCGACCGCGCCCACGGCGGCGGCACGCGTTTCGTCATCACCATGCCCAGCCACGCCGAGGGGGGAACATGATCCAGGCGCAGAACATCGTGCTCGTCATTGATGACGATCAAGCGATCAGAACGGCGGTCACATGGGCGTTGAGTGACGCTGGCTACACCGTGACGACGGCAGAACACGGGCAAGCGGCGTTGACCAAGCTGACGCAACTACAACCGCAACTCATCTTGCTGGACATGCGGATGCCGGTCATGGACGGGTGGACTTTTGCCCGTCAGTACCGGGCGTTGCCGACTATCCACGCGCCCATCATCGTCATGACGGCGGCCCACGACGCCCGCGAGCGTGCGAAGCAGATTGAGGCGAACGGGCACCTGGCGAAACCCTTCGACATCGACGATCTGCTGGCGATGGTCCATCAACATTGCGGCGCTCTCCCTCCAGAGCATCCCTGTACCACCGTTTGACACCCTTCCCGTCACGGCATCATCAGGCGACGGGGCCATGGCATCGCTCGTGCTACGCAGCAACCTCAGCAGTGCACGCACTCCAACGTGGCACTGATGCCACCGATGGTCCGGCCATGCCACCAGATCCCGCCCTCCTGTTCCACATCCAAGGAGTCACGTGAAAATCCTCGTCGCTGATGATGATCGGTCCATTGGGCTGGCGCTCCAGATGGCACTGGAAGACCTCGGGCACGAATGCGTCGTGGCCGAGGACGGCCGCACCGCGTGGAGTCTGTACCAGGAACAGGGTGCAGACGCCATCATCAGCGACTGGCGCATGCCGGGCTTCCAGGGGCCGGAGCTGTGCCGGATGGTTCGCGCGGCCGAGGACCGGCCGTACGTCTACTTTCTGTTGCTGACCGTGCTGAACGAGCCGCACCGCGTCCTCGAAGGCATGGAGGCGGGTGCCGACGACTTCCTGACGAAGCCGTTCACCATCGATGCGCTCCGAGCGCGGCTGATCGCCGCCGAGCGAGTCAGCATCCTGCACCGAGACCTCAGCGAGCACATCGCCGAAACGACGCGCGCAGCAGAGGAACGCGGCCGGCTGTTGGCCCAGCTTGAGCATGAACACGGCCGCCTCCAAGCGGTCATTCAACAGATGCCGGCTGGCGTCATCATCGCTGCCGCTCCGACCGGCGACATCATCATGGTGAACGATCAGGTCGGAGAGATTTTGCAGACCGACCTCAGGCACCCGGATGGCGTGGTGCAACTCAGGTTGTCAGCCCGCCGCCCTGACGGGACCATGTATGCGGCAGACGAGTGGCCGCTGACACGGTCCATCTCGACGGGCGAAGTTGTAAACGGCGAAGAGATCGTCAACACGCGACCAGATGGCACGACCAGCACGCTGCGGGTCAGTTCAGCGCCGATCTATTACGGCCAGCACGTTGAGGCCGCCGTCGTCATCCTCCAGGACGTGACCGAGGAGCGCCGGCGGCAGCAGGAGGCGACGCAGAGTGATAAGCTGCGGGCGCTCGGGCAGCTAGCGGGCGGCGTGGCGCACGACCTGAACCAGTATCTGACGCTGGTGGCCGGCTACGCCGACATCGGGCTGGCGACGCTGGGCGACGACAACTCGCCCTCGCTGACCGAACTGCGCGACATGCTGCGGATCATGAGCCAGGCCGCCTACGACGGCGGCGAGACGGTCAAGCGCCTCCTGACCTTCGGGCGTACGGATGCCGAAGTGGCGACCGAAACGATCGGCGTTGCCACGCTGCTGCACGAGGTCGCGCGTCTGACCACGCCCCGCTGGCGCGACGCCGCACAGGCACAGGGGCGGCCCATTCGCCTGACCGTGGATGCCCCACCCGACATCTTCATCGACGGCTGGCCGCCCAGCTTGCGCGAAGCCCTGACCAATCTGGTGTTCAACGCCATTGACGCGCTTCCTGACGGCGGCACCATCGAACTGCGCGCGCGTGCCGAAGCAGCATCTATCGTCGTGGACGTGGTGGACTCGGGCACGGGGATACCCCGGAACGTGCAGCAGCGCATCTTCGAGCCGTTCTTCACCACGAAAGGCGCGCACGGCACCGGCCTCGGCCTACCGATGGTCTTCGGCATCATCACCCGGCTTCGAGGCGACATTGAGGTGCTGTCTGCGCTCGGCCAGGGCACAACCATCCGCCTGCGCTTCCCGTCCACGCTCGATGTTGCCGCACCTCCGGCCCAGGCAGCCGGGGCAGCGTCGCCACAGTCCCGCCAGATCCTGGTTGTGGACGATGAGCCGGCCATTCGCCACATGGTGGCCCGTGTCCTGGAGTACGACGGCCACGTCGTCTCGACGGTTGGCTCGGCTGAAGCGGCGCTCGAACGGCTCCAGAGTGAGACGTTCGACATCCTCATCTCGGACATCGGTCTCGGCGCGGGCATGAACGGCTGGCAATTGATCGACCACGCGCACGCGGCCTATCCGGCGATGCATCTGATCCTGGCGAGCGGCTGGGGCGCGGAGATCGACTCCGAAGCGGCGGCGGCGCGTGGCGTCGGCGGCATTCTCGCCAAGCCGTACCGGTTCAACGAGCTCAAGCGGCTGATCGCCGCCGGTACGCCACCAGCGGGCTGATGGCCGGCATTTGGCCCTTTGGCCGTCATGCGACGCTGTGGCCGGCATCTGACAGTAAGCGATTGGCCCGCCCGGACGCCTCCGAGCTATCAGCGGCGGCGGTGCCAATGGCACGACGGCCACCAGATGTCATGAGCGCGCATTGATGTGGATAACGCCAAACAGAAACGCAATGGTGTTGCAGACTCGGACCGGACACCTGTTTCGGTCGTCGCCAGGATATCCGTCCGACACGTGCGCGATTGACAGCCAACAACGATGCAAACCCCGCGACGAGGCCGCAGCAGGTCTGACGCGCGTCGGCTGCGCCGAAATGTCCTGGTAGTTTCAGGGCGGATGACTCTGCGGACCGCAGCCATCTTCGACGAACAATGAAAGTGACGGGCGTGATCAGATCGCGCCGAGCATGGACGGGAGCTCTCATGGTGAGCACCACGCAGGGAACCGACACCGCAGTAGTAGAGGGCGCCGCACCGCTCGCAGAGAAGCGCGCCCTGGTGACAATCGACGGCAATGAAGCAGCGGCCTCGGTGGCGTTCCGCGCCAGCGAGGTCATCGCCATTTACCCCATCACCCCGTCGTCGGCGATGGGCGAATCCGCCGACCAGTGGGCATCCGAGCGACGGCCAAACCTCTGGGGCACCATTCCCCTGGTGCAAGAGATGCAGGCCGAAGGCGGCGCCGCAGGTGCCATCCATGGGGCACTACAAACCGGCGCACTGGCAACCACGTTTACCGCCAGCCAGGGCCTGCTGCTGATGATCCCGAACATGTTCAAGATCGCGGGCGAACTGACCAGCACGGTCTTCCACGTCGCGGCACGGTCGCTGGCGACGCAGGGCCTCTCGATCTTTGGGGACCACTCGGACGTGATGACGGCTCGCTCGACGGGCTGGGCACAGCTCTTTGCGTCGTCGGTGCAGGAGGCGATGGACTTCGCCCTGATCGCGCACGCCGCCACGCTCGAATCGCGCGTGCCATTCCTGCACATCTTCGACGGCTTCCGGACCTCGCACGAGGTCCAGAAGGTCGAGATGCTCGACGATGACGACATGCGCGCCCTGCTTGATGCGGACCTGATCGCCGCGCACCGCCGCCGAGGGCTGTCGCCGGACCATCCGTTCATTCGCGGCACGGCGCAGAATCCGGATGTCTACTTCCAGGCCCGCGAGACGGTCAACCCGTACTATCAGGTTACTCCGGGCATCGTGCAGCGGATGATGTACCGCCTGGCGGCACGCACCGGCCGGCAGTACCACCTGTTCGACTATGTGGGTGCGCCGGACGCCGAGCGCGTCGCGGTCGTGATGGGGTCCGGTGCCGAGACGGTCAGCGAGACGGCGAAGGTGCTGGCCGCGCAGGGCGAGAAGGTCGGCGTGGTCATCGTCCGGCTGTACCGCCC